>JBBRHS010000014.1:0-18711 GCA_038222385.1 Acidimicrobiia bacterium | reverse complement strand
GTCGGTGGCGACCTCGGCGAAGGACCGGCCCCGGAGCTGCACCGAGACCACCGCCCCGCCCGGGTACCGGCGGATAGTCCGGGCCGCACCCTTGACCCGCGGCGGGCTCCGGAACGCCGGGGCCTCGAGGCCGGCCCCGCGCGCGGCAGCAGCCAGTCGGCGGGCGGCATCGGCGAATCGGAGCGCAGGGGGTGTCACGTCCATCGGGATCGATCATCGCAGGAGGGTGTGACACTCTCCGACGGCCGTAGCGTGCACCATGATGGTGACGTGGTTGCGTCGGAGTCCACGTGACCGGGAGATCGCCCGGCTCGCGGTCCCCGCATTCGGGGCGCTCGCGGCAGAGCCGCTGCACCTCCTCGTCGACACCGCGATCGTCGGCCAGCTCGGGACCGACCAGCTCAGTGGGCTGACGATCGCCGGCATCGTGCGTCACCGGCGCGAGCCGCCCCGGTTGAGCCGTCGCCGCCCATCCCCTCCCGCCTTGCATGCGGCACCGGGACGCGGTTTCCTCTGTCGGTGACCCAAGAGCCCGAGCCGCCCGTCGTGAACCTCGTGACCGAGGAAGAACGGTCGGGGCGCCCGAATCCCCTCGAACCGAATCCCCTCGAGCCGAGCCTGGCTGTGGGCCGTTCGCTCGTGCCCGTGCCGGTGGAAGCCGCGCCGGTTTCAGCCGAGCCGCCCGACTCCGAGCTTCGGCGGGGAGACGTCGACGCCTGGGGTCGGAGCGAGCGGGTCCGGGCGCTGGCGCGGATGCTCTACGACCCGATGTACCGGTACTGGTTCCGGGCCGAGTGGGAGGGACTCGAGAACATCCCGACCGACGGTGGCGCGCTCATCGTGGCGAACCACGCCGCGGCGATCCCGTCGGACGCGCCGGTGATCATGCACGGCATCGAGGTCGAGCTGCAGCGGGCGGTCTACGGCCTCGCCGAGAACCTGTTCCGCACCCTTCCGGTGGTCGGCACGCTCTGGAGCCGCACCGGTGGTGTCCCCGCGCACCCCGACAACGCCTACCGCCTCCTGCACGACGAACAGCAACTCGTGCTCGTGTTCCCCGAGGGGGCCAAGGGCACCGGCAAGCACTACCGCGACCGCTACAAGCTGCGCCGGTTCGGACGCGGCGGGTTCGTCGAGATCGCGATGCGAGCGGGGGTGCCCATCGTGCCGATCGCCGTCGTCGGGGCCGAAGAGTCGATGCCGATCCTCTGGAAGAGCAAGCGGTTGGCGAAGCTGTTCGGACTGCCCTACTTCCCCATCACCGCCAACACCCTGCTGATGGGTCCGGCCGGACTGGTCACCTACCTCCCGGCCAAGTTCAAGCTGCGGGTACTGCCACCGATCCACCTCGACGCCGAGCCCGACCAGGAGCGGTACTCCCGGAGTCGGGTGATGGAGGAGTCGGAGCGAATCCGCGAGGAGATCCAGATCGCGCTCTACGACATGCTGCGGACCCGCCGCAGCGTCTGGTTCGGCTGAGTCGTGCGCGTGCTCGTCACCGGCCTCGGCACGTTCTGGGGGAGCCGGCTCGCCCAGCAACTCGAACAGCGCGACGACGTCGAGATCGTGGTCGGCCTCGACACGACCGAACCGCGCCTGCCGCTCGAGCACACCGAGTTCGTACGCGCCGACTCCTCGTACTCGATCCTCTCGCGCATCGTGCAGGCCGCGAAGATCGACACCATCCTGCACACTCACCTGCTGGTCGACTCCACGTCGAGCACCGGGCGGTCCCTGCACGAGATCAACGTGATCGGCACCATGAACCTGCTCGCCGCGGCCGGTGCGGCCGGGAGCCCGGTGCGCAAGGTCGTGGTCAAGAGCTCCACCCTCGTCTACGGCGCGAACTTCAAGGATCCCTACTCGTTCCGCGAAGAGATGAGCCGCACGAGCGCGCCCCGCACCGAGGTGGAGCGGTCGTTGCTCGAAGCCGCGAACTTCCTGCGCGACTTCGCCGAGGACAACCCGCACGTGACGGTGAGCAAGCTGCGCTTCTCGAACGTGCTCGGCAACGACATCGACACCGTGTTCTCGAAGGCGCTCCGCATGGCCGCGGTACCGGAGATCTTCGGTTTCGACCCGCGGTTCCAGTTCACCCACGAAGACGACGTTGAAGGTGCGTTGCTGTTCGCGACCACGAACGACGTTCCCGGCGTCTACAACATCGGCGGCGACGGCACGATCCCGTGGAGCGAGGTCTGCGCGATCGTCGGCAAACCGCGAATCCCGCTCCCACCGCTGCTCACGAACTGGGCTGTCGAGCCGCTCCGCATGACCCGGGTGATCGACCTGCCCCCCGAGATGCTCAGCCTGCTGCGCTACGGCCGTGGGGTCGACAACCGCCGGTTCAAGCGCACCGGATACGAATACAAGTACACGACCGTGGGAACCGTCGACGCGTTTGCGCGCAGTCTGCGGCTCGAGCGGGTGGTCGGCGACAGCAGTCCGTCGTACCGCTACGAGCGCGACGTCGAGACGTTCTTCCGCCACTCCCCCGCGATCGTGCGGACCGACCCGTGAAGATCAGTCCATGACCCTGCACGTCGAACACCGCGGGCGGGTGGCCGTGCTCACGCTCGACGAACCGGAACGTCGCAACGCGCTGACGCCCGCCCTGGTCGCCGAGATCGTGGCCGCGTTCGACACCCTCGAATCCGATGCCGACACCGGTGCTGTCGTGATCACGGGAAAGGCACCCGCGTTCTGTGCCGGAGCCGACCTCGCCGCCCTCACCGCGCTCGCCGACACCGAGCGCGAAGGCAACGACCCGGCCGCCGTGCGCCACATCTACGACGGCTTCCTGCGCGTCCTCGATTCACCCCTGCCGACGGTCGCCGCGGTGAACGGTCCTGCGGTCGGTGCCGGATTCAACCTCGCGCTCGCGTGCGACGTGCGGATAGCCGGCGAGAGCGCGCGCTTCGACACCCGGTTCCTCACCATCGGGCTCCACCCCGGCGGCGGCCACACCTGGCTGCTCGAACGGGCCGTCGGGCCACAGGCCGCGGCCGCGATGCTCATGTTCCGGGAACGCCTCGACGGTCGACAGGCATTCGAGCGCGGCCTCGCCTGGTGCTGCGTCCCCGACGACGAACTGCTCGATGCGAGCGTCGAGTACGCCGCCCGCGCCACGACCGCACCGACCGAGCTGGTGGCCGCGGCAAAGGCGAGCCTGCGCGAAGCACCGTGGGCGACGTCGTTCGACGACCATCTCGCCACCGAACTGGAACGCCAGGTCTGGTCGCTCCGCCAAGGCTGGCTCGACGTCTGATCTGGTCGACTCCGCTGCGCCGGCTCGACCGCTCACCGGCTGCACTCCTGTGTGGTCTGTCCGCCGGCTCCGCTTCGTCTCCTGCTCAGCTCAAGAAGCGGTCGGTGATGTCGGCTCGGCGGCGGTCCCACTCCTCGGCGGTGATCGCGTAGCGGACGTGGTCCTCGTAGATCCCGCGGATCTGCAGGAACCGCAGCGCGGTGCCCTCGTCGCGCAGACCGAGCTTCTCGGCGACGCGACGACTCGGCGCGTTCCGCGGGACGATCGCGGCTTCCAGCCGGTGGAGGCGGAGTTCCTCGAAGCCGTAGCGGAGGAGGAGCGCGACCCCTTCGGGGACGAGCCCCCGACCTGCATAGCCCTCGTCGACCCAGTAGCCGACGAACGCCGACTGGAACGGGCCCCGTTGCACGCTGCCGAGGCTGACCTCGCCGGCGAACACGCCGTCGTGCAGGAACAACCCGAAGCCGTACGCGGAGTCGAAGTGGCGCTGGCGGTCCCACGCACCACAGCGGGCCCGGAAGGCGTCGTGGTCGGTGACGGGGTCGGGACTCCCGGGTTCGGGCAGCGGTTCCCACGGCTCCAGCCAGTCGCGACTCCGCTCCCGCACACCCCGCCATGCAGCATGGTCGGAGCCGCGCAGGGGTCGTAGGAGGACACGTGGTCCCGTCAGTACGGGTCCCTCGTCATGCACGGCGGGTGAGGTTAGTAGCGTGCGGCTGTGGCTGATGATCCGACCGCATCCGATACGGCCATCACCGATCCGCTGGTCTGGATCGACCTCGAGATGACCGGCCTCGAGGTGAACCGTCACACGATCGTCGAGATCGCGGTCCTGATCACCGATTCCGAGCTCGAGATCGTCGACGAAGGCGTCGACCTGGTGGTGCACCAGCCACCCGCCGCCCTCGCCGAGATGGACGACTACGTGCGCAAGATGCACACCCGCAGCGCCCTGCTCCCGGCGATCGAGGCATCGACCCTCTCGCTCGAGGCTGCCGGAGTCCAGGTGCTCGAGTACCTCGCCCGGCACGTACCGAAGCCCGGCACCGCGCCGCTGTGCGGGAACTCGATCGGTGTCGACCGACGGTTTCTCGATCAGTACCTCCCCATCGTCGACCAATACCTCCACTACCGCAGCATCGACGTGTCGTCGTTCAAAGAGCTGTGCCGCCGCTGGTACCCCGAGGTCTACAAGGGCCGGCCCGACAAGGCCGAGAGCCACCGCGCGCTCGACGACATCCGGGAGTCGATCGAGGAGATGCGCTACTACCGGTCTGCGATGCTGCGCGAGCCGGCCGTGAACCCGGTTGCCGACCCGAAGGAGACGTCGTGAACGACGAAGCGGTGCTCGGCCGCATCAACGAGCTCGCGGCACGCGAGCACGAGCTGCGTCAGGCCGAGGCGAAACGTCCGCTCACCGACGACGAGAAGGCCGAGCTGCAGAAGGCCGGCGTCGCGCTCGACCAGTGCTGGGACCTGCTCCGCCAACGCCGGGCCCGGGCCGAGTTCGGCCAGGATCCCGACGCCGCCGAGGTACGCGACCGCGACATCGTCGAGAAGTACCGCCAGTAGGCCGCCACCCGGTGCGCGCGAGAGGTTGGGGGCGTCGGGGCGTGGGCCGGCTCAGCCCGGCGCCTGGCTGACGGACAGCGTGTTGCCGTCGGGATCGGAGAACCACGCGACCAGCGCACCGCCGGGCGCGCGCCAGAGGCCGGCGTCGTCCTGGTCCATGCCGTCGTACCGGTGGAAGGCCACGCCCCGTTCGGTCAACGCCGCCACCGTCGCGGCGACGTCGGCGACCTCCCAACCGATGACGGTGTACGGAGCGATGGTCGCATGGTCGACACGCGTCACGCGCAGCGTCGTGCCGTTCGCGTCGAACACGAGAGCGAATCCATTGTCGTCGACGAGGCGCAGCCCGAGCGTCTCGGCGTAGAACGTCCGGGCCGCGTCGGCGTCGGTCGTCGCTACGAACGCGCCCAGCGATTCGGATCCCAGCATCGGTCCCCACCTCTCAGTCGAGGAGCTCGGAGAGTACGCCCAGCAGAGTGGTGACCGATCGCTCCCGGGCGGAGTGGCCCATGAGGCCGATCCGCCACGCGGTGCCGGCGTACTCACCGAGACCCCCGCCGACCTCGATGCCCCAGCCCTCGAGCAGGGCCTTGCGGAGCCCGGCGTCGTCGACGCCCGGAGGCAGCGACGCCGAGGTGAGTTGCGGGAGCCGGTGGCCTTCCTCGGCGAGCAGGGTGAAGCCCAACTCGGGGAGGCTGCGCTGGAGGCGATCACCGACGGCCCGGTGCCGGGCCCACGCGGCCGGGAGGCCCTCGTCGAGCACCGCGCCGAGACCGGCGTGCAGCGCGAAGATCATCGCGATCGGCGCAGTGTGGTGGTACTTGCGGGCAGCCCCGACGTAGTCGCCGATGAGGCCGAGGTCGAGATACCACGACTGCGGCGGCGTCTCACGGGTCCGAATCCGGTCGACGGCCCGCGGCGAGAAGGTGACCGGCGACAACCCGGGCGGCACCCCGAGGCACTTCTGCGTGCCGGAGTAAGCCGCGTCGATCCCCCACCCGTCGACTTCGAGGGGGATCCCGCCGAGCGATGTGACGGTGTCGACGAGCAGGAGGGTGTCGGTCTCCTGCAACGCGCCGAGCGGAGCGATCGCGTTCTCGACGCCCGTGGACGTCTCGGCATGGACGGTCGCGACGAGCCGGGAGTCGGGACGTGCCCGCTGCGCAGCGAGCAACGCCTCGGGATCGATCGCACGGCCCCACGGTGCGTCGACGCGGGTGACCTCCGCGCCCGTGCGTCGCGCCACTTCGCACATTCGTTCGCCGAACACCCCGTTCACGCCGATGATCACGTGGTCGCCGGGTTCGACGAGGTTCACGAAGCATGCTTCCATCCCGGCCGAACCGGTCCCGCTCACCGGGAGCGTGAGCGCGTTCTCCGTGCGGAAGACGGTTCGGAGGCGGGACGACGTCTCGTCGAGCACCGCGAGGAAGTCGGGATCGAGGTGCCCGAGCAGGGGTCGGGCGAAGGCAGCGGCGACTTCGGGGTACGGGTTCGAGGGACCCGGCCCGAGCAGGAGTCGATCGGTGAGCGGCATCGTCGCCATCGTATTGGCCGCGCCCGGGAGGTTCAGGCGGGGGCGAAGAGCGTCTGCCACTCGAGGAGCAACCACCGCACGTCGGGCTCCGCTTCGGGACCGGCGACGATCCCCCGGGCGATGAGCGCCGCGGCGCGCGCGACCTGCGTCACCTCCGGGTCGGGCAGGAGGATGTCGCCCGCGTCGGCGGCGCCGGCCACCGCACGGGTCGCCGCCGACGCCGCGAGGGCGGCGTCGCGGGTACGGGACTGCTTCCGGAGCACCGTGTCGATGTGGACGACGGCCCGGAAGCCGTCGATCTCATCGGCGGGGCAACCGTGGTGGTCGGCGTGCGAACGGGCCACCGCGTGGAGATTGGCCGGCGTCATCCGGGCCAACGTTCGAGTGAACTCACTCAGCTCCATACCTGTTCTTCGGAGCCGAACCCGACTTTGATGAGATATTCGCCGAGATATTTCTCGTCGGGATCAGACTGAGGACCAGCCCGTCGAGGATGTCGGCCTCGGAGACGACCATCTCCTTGATCTCGAAGGCCCGCATGACCGATGCGAGGACGACCGTGCCCCCGACGATCACGTCGACGCGCTCCGGTTCGAGTCCGGGGTTGTGGCGCCGTTCGGCCGCGGGCTCCGTGGCGAGGGTCCGGAACACGTCTTCGACCGCTTCGCGGCCCAGCCGGAAGTGGTGGATCCGTTCCGGGTCGTACGCGGGGAGGCCGAGTTCGATCGCGGCGACGGTGGTGACCGTCCCGGCGAGACCGATCACCGTGGCGACGTCGGCGATGCCGGGGATCTCCCGCTTCACGTCGGCGAGGTGGTCACGCACGACCGAGACCGCGTGCGACAGCTCCTCCGGCTCCGGCGGATCGGAGTGGAGGAACTGTTCGGTGATGCGCACGCAGCCGATGTCGACCGACACCAGCCCGGTGGGCTCGGTCGTGCCGACGACGAACTCGGTCGAACCACCACCGATGTCGATCACGAGATACGGACCGGGCTCGGTGATGTCACGCGTCGCACCCGCGAACGAAAGCGCGGCCTCCTCCTCGCCGGGGATGAGCTCCAGCTCGGCACCGAGGGCGGCCCGGCCGGCGACGAAGAAGTCGTCGCGGTTGGTCGCGTCCCGCGCTGCACTGGTAGCGGTCGCACGCACCCGCGTCGCGCCGAGCTCCTCGATCACGGTGCGGTACTCGGCGAGGACGGTGAGCGTGCGCGCGATGGCATCCGGCGCGAGCCGGCGCGTCGCGTCGACGCCCTGACCGAGGCGGGTGATGTGCATGCGCCGCTCGAGCGTCTGCACGGTTCCGTTCCCGTCGACGTCGGCCACGAGCAGACGCACCGAGTTGGTCCCGATGTCGACCGCGGCGATCCTCATGCCGTGACCGCCGAGAGCTCGACCTCGACCCAGGCACCGACGGGATCGACCCCGCCGGCCAGGAAGTAGGCGTAGTGGGCATGCAGACACTTCACGCCATGGCGAGTCCCGCCCACGCCCCCCGACGGGCGGAGGCCGAGTTGGCCGGGGTCCAGCGCGGCGTCGAGCGCGACGTCGCGTTCGACGGCGTACGCATCGTGAGCGGCGCGCAGGGCCGGCGCGTCGACCTCGGCTTCGGCCCTGCGCACGCCGCCGGCCGACTCGAGCTGCGCCACCGCCCGCGACACCTCGGGATCGACCAGCCAGTAGCGCGTCGGCATCGGCGTACCGTCGACGAGCAGGGGGGCGTTGCGGATGACGACGGGATCACCCACCGCCGTGCGCACGACTATGTCGAAGTCGGCCTGCGGGACGCGGCCCAGCAGTTGGGTGACGAGATCGACCTCGGCGGGTGATGCGGACACGATCCGAGTCTACGGACCTCCCGTTGGTGCGATTCCGCCACCTCTGGGGTGGACAATCGCACCAACGGTCGTTCGGGCGGGGCGGTCAGGTCGGCTCCCGCACGATGTCGGACGGGTCCTTGTCGTCGCGGAGACCCCGGAAGCGGGGCTGACGGAGCAGACCGGCGGAGGTCCACTCGGTGAAGCGCACCTCGACGACCAGTTCGGGTCGGGCCCAGACGGCGCCGCCGAGCCGGGGTGGGTCGACGAACGGCGGTTCGGACACGAGCCGCTCGGCGACCAGCCGCTCGAGCTGTTCGCGGACGGCCTCGGAGATGCCCGAGCCGACGCGGCCCGAGTACCGCAGCCAACCGTCTTCATCGTGCACCCCGACGAGCAACGAGCCGAGCCGGCCTTCGAGGCGGTTGGCGCCGGGGAGCCACCCGCCGACCACGAACTCCTGGGTCAGGTCGATCTTCACCTTCTGCCAGGCGGGGCTCCGACGCCCCGGGAGGTAGCGGGCGTCGAGGCGCTTCGCGACGACACCCTCGAGTCCGAGGCGCGTCGCGGTGTCGAACGCCGCGGGCCCGTCGGTCGACGTCGCCGGTGTCTGCCAGTTCGACCCGTTCAGCGCGAGCGCGTCGAGGCGATCGCGACGTGTCGCCTGGTCGAGGTCGACGAGGGGCTCACCGTCGAGCGCGAGCACGTCGAACAGCAACACCGCCGCCGGTCGCTCGTGATGCTGCAGCGCTTCGAAGCTCGGCCGCCCGTGGTCGTCGAGCACGACGATCTCTCCGTCGAGGATCGCGTCGCGGGCGCCGAGCGCCTGTGCGACCCCCGCGAGCTCGGGGTACCGGTCGGTCACGTCACGTTCGGTGCGGGAGTAGACCCGCAACGCTCCCTCCTCGACGACGAGCAGCGCCCTCATGCCGTCCCACTTCATCTCGTACGACCAACCCGGCCCGGTCGGCAGCGCACTCGCCGCGGTGGCGAGCATCGGCCGCACGCGGTCTCAGTTCTGCGGCGCGGGTGGCGTCGTCGGGGGTGGCGTCGTGGTCGTGGTGGTGGTGGTCGTCGTAGGGGTCGGGACGACCGCCCACGCCTGCTCACCCGGCATCACGAGCCCGAAGCGCTCGCGGGCCACCCGCTCGATCTCCTGGTCGCTGCGCAACGTCTCGGCCTCGCGCTCGAGCTTCGTGGTCTGCTCGCGCAGGAGGGTCAACTGACTCTGCGCATCGGCCGACTTCGCTCGCTGCGTGAGCCACGTGCGGGTCGGGAACACGAACGCGAACAGGATCCCCACCAGGATGAGCGAAGCGACCGTCGCGCGCACCAGCGCCGCCCGGGTGCGGAAGAACTCAGTCACTGCGTGCGACTGCTCCCGCGAGGGCGCGTCCGCCCAGGTACGCGGCCCCTTCGTCGAGCTGTTCCTCGATCCGCAACAGCTGGTTGTACTTCGCGACCCGGTCGCTGCGAGCCGGGGCACCGGTCTTGATCTGTCCGCAGTTCGTGGCCACCGCGAGGTCAGCGATGGTGACGTCTTCGGTCTCGCCGCTGCGGTGAGACATCACGCACGTGTACCCAGCCCGGCCGGCCAGCGCCATCGTGTCGAGAGTCTCGGTGAGGGTGCCGATCTGGTTGACCTTCACGAGAATCGAGTTCGCGACCCCGCGGGTGATCCCCTCGGCGAGGCGTTCGGCGTTCGTCACGAAGAGGTCGTCGCCGACGAGTTGCACGCGGTCGCCGACCCGTTCGGTGAGCGCGGCCCAGCCGTCCCAGTCGTCTTCGGCCATGCCGTCTTCGATCGACACGATCGGGTACCGGGCGCAGAGATCGGCGAGGTAGTCGGCGAACTCGGCCGAGGTGAAGGTCTTGCCTTCGCCGTCGAGACGATAGGCACCGTCGACGAAGAACTCAGTCGACGCGGTGTCGAGCGCAATCGCGATCTCGTCGCCCGGCGTGTAGCCGGCCGCGGCGATCGCTTCGAGGAGCAGCTTCACGGCCTCCTCGTTCGACGGGAGGCTGGGGGCGAATCCGCCTTCGTCGCCGAGCCCGGCGGAGAGACCCCGGTCGTGGAGGATGCCGCGGAGCGCATGGTAGGTCTCGGTACCCCAGCGCAATGCCTCGCTGAAGCTCGCGGCGCCGACGGGTGCGAGCATGAACTCCTGCAGGTCGACGTTGGAGTCGGCGTGGGCACCCCCGTTGAGCACGTTCATGAGTGGGAGCGGGAGCACGTGCGCGTTCACGCCGCCGACGTAGCGGTAGAGCGGGAGCTCGGACTCGACGGCCGCAGCCTTGGCGACGGCCAACGAGACCCCGAGGATCGCGTTGGCGCCGAGCCGCGACTTGGCGTCGGTGCCGTCGAGCTCGACGAGGGTCGTGTCGAGGCCCCGTTGATCGAGCGCCTCGAGTCCGATCACCGCCTCGGCGATCTCGTCGTCGACGTGGGCGACGGCTTCCTCGACACCCTTGCCCCCGTAGCGGTCGCCGCCGTCGCGCAGCTCGGCCGCTTCGTGAGCACCGGTGCTGGCACCGCTCGGTACCGCGGCCCGGGCACTCGCACCCGACGCGAGCTCGACCTCCACCTCGACGGTGGGGTTGCCGCGGGAATCGAGGATCTCCCGCCCGGTCACGTCGACGATGATGCTCACGGCGGCTCGAGAGGTCGGGGTTCGGGACGTGGGTCAAGTGGTGCTGGTGTTGCTGGAGTGACGAACTTAGCCGCCCCCGGGTCGAACTCGGCGGGATTCGGCGAAGGGATGCGGTCAGCCGGCTTCGAGCCAGAGGGCGGCGACGGCGGGAGGGTCGAGGGCCCCGATGTCGGTGCCCTGCTTCCGGGCCAGCTCCTCGGTCCGCAGGAAGCGCTCCCGGAACCGGGCCGCCCAGCCCCGGAGCACGGATTCGGCGTCGACCCCCTGGGCCCGGGCCGCGACGACCGTGCCGGCGAGGAGGTCGGCCAGGGCGTCGTCGGGGTCTTCGCCCGACCGGAGGCGGGTCGCGGCATCCTCGATCCGATCGATCGCTTCGCCGAGGGTCCCCGGGTCGAGGCCGACCGACGCCGCCTTGCGAAACAGCTTGTGGGCGTAGAGCAGGGACGGGAGACCGGGGGTGATGCCCTCGACGAGCGAGTCGGTCGCCTTCTCCTGCTTCTTGATCTGCTCCCAGTTGTGCATCACGTCACCCGAGGTCGCCGCACCCGACATCGGCGAGCCCTCGGCGCCGAACACGTGGGGGTGACGGCGCACGAGCTTGTCGTGGATACCCGTGACCACGTCGGCGACCGTGAACGCACCGGCCTCCCGGGCGAGCACGGAGTGGAACACGACCTGAGACAAGAGGTCGCCGAGCTCGTCGCCGAGCGACGCGTAGGCGTCGGGTGCGGTGTCGACGTCACCCTCGGGCGCGTCGGCGGGCAGCGCCTCGATCGCCTCGACGACCTCGTAGGCCTCCTCGAGCGTGTAACGCGAGAGCGAGTGGTGGGTCTGCTCTGCGTCCCAGGGACATCCACCGGGTCCACGGAGACGCTCCATGAGCTCGACGAACCGGGCGAACTCACCGGCCACCGCGGCGGTACCGGTGTCGACGAACAACGTGGTGAGGTGGTCGGGTTCGACCGAACGGTCCAGATCCACCAGCGCGACGTCGTGCACGTACTCGTCGGCGAGCCCCAGGCGTTGCAGCACCGTGACCGGCGCTTCCGGTGGCAGCACCTCGAGGAGCGCGAGCTTCACGTCGGACAGCACGAGCAGGCTGTCGCACTGACCGATCAGCAGCCGGCCGCTGGCTCCCGCCGCGTCGACGGCGAAGCGTTGGCCGTCGACGATGCGGCCCCCGTCGCAGGGGTCGACACCGAGCTTCGACCACGCGAGGTCGGCGAACGACAACCCGGGGATGACCGACATGCAGATCTCGCCCCGTGCCGCGGCCTCGTGCAGCAGGGTCACGGTTCGTTCGGCCACCGCTGGATTCCCGGGCACCGCGTAGGCCACGGTGCCGCCCTCGTGCACGGCCGACACGAGCGTCGCCACGATCGACGAATACACCTGCTCGAGATCGGACGCCTCCTCGTACCGCGCGTCGAAGCTCTCGAAGTCGAGCCCGTGCCGCGAGAGCTCGGCCACGGCCGGATGCCGCGCGGTGCGGACGAACCGACGATGGGTACGGACGATCGCGGTGCGCGCCGCGGGCAGCACGAGATCGGCGCCGGCCGGTCCGAGGCCGACGACCACGACCTGACCCGGGGTCATCCCGCTGGCGCTGGCGTCGACGGCGGCGTCGGGGACGGCGTCGTCGGGGTGGGGGTGGGGGTCGGCGTCCCGGCACCGCCGGGTTGACCACTGATCGCCGGGATCGAGGTGTCGGTGGTCGGTTCGTCGCGCACTGCGGGCGTCTTGGGCGCCACGATCCGCAAACCCTCAGCGGTGCGGGTGATGCGCCCGTACCGGGGGTTCACCTTCAGCGTCGCCCGTTCGACCCGCTTGCCGATCCGACCGGTCACCTCGGTGGCGCTCTGCTGCTCGAGCGCGGTACGCACCTGCTCGGCGAAGATGTCGTAGGTCGGGGCCTGCGCCCGGAGGATGTGGAAGCCGAACTCGGTCTGGACCGGCGCCGAGGTCTCCCCGGCCGCCAACCCGTTGGCGGCGGCCTCGAACGCGGCCACGGTCTGGCCCGCGGCGATGCACCCGAGCAGGCCACCCTGTGTGCCCGACTGTGTGTCGGTCGACTTCTGTTGCGCGAGCGTGGCGAAGTCGGCGCCGTCGGCGAGTTCCTGCTCGATGGTGTCGGCCTCGGCCTGCGTGGCCACGAGGATGTGCGAGATGGCCTTGCCGGTCGGGCAGATCTGGGCGAGGTTCTGCGCGAAGTAGGCCTGGGCGTCGGCGTCGGTCGGCGCCGTCGCCAACTCGCGCACGAACGCGACCTTGCGCGCCTCACGCGCGAGCTCGCGGTCGCGGAACCACTTCGGGAACTCGCTGAACACCTGCTCCGAGCCGAAGAGTTGCGCGACCTGCGTCGAGGCCTGTTGACGGTCCTCGGCGGTGACCGGGATGTCCTGCTCGGCAACCGCCTGGTCGATCGCTTCGTATTGGACGAGCGCGTTCAGCCAGGCGGCGGAGATCTCCGCGTTGATCGAGCCGTCGGTGGTCGTCAGCTCGACCGGCTGGCTGCTCTGTTGCAGCGCCTCGGCGAAGCGGTCGTTGTCGGCGATCGCCGCGAGCTCCCGGTCGACGGAGGACTGCGTCGTGGTGGTGCCGTCGAACACGAAGGCGTAGCCGCTCGCACCGCCGGAGCAGGCCGAGACACCGAGTGCGGACGTGACGAGGACAGCGAGGATGGCGAGGGGGCGATTCATGACGTCGTGGATCGTACCGGGGCGGCCGCTTCCGCCGGGATCAGCTCCTGCAACAGGCCGAGCAGCCACGGGGCGGCTTCGGCCGGCGGGGCGTCGAGCGGCAGGATGAGCTCGTGCTCCTTGACCACGGCCTTGGAGGCGAGGCGCCGCAAGCGGACTTTCTGAGATTCCTTCAGCTCGACGCCGGCGAGCCGCACGAGGCCCTTCTGGACCGTCACGCTGGTGGCACCGATCCGCAGGCATTCGGCGCGGAGGCGGGCCGCGCCGAGGAGCGCGTCGGCGGCCGGCGGGAGCGGGCCGTAGCGGTCGAGCCACTCGCGGCGGATGTCGTCGACGTCGCCGGGGGAACCGACGGCCGCGAGCCGGCGGTACGCCTCGATGCGAACGTCGTCACGGCTGACATAGTCGCGCGGGAGGTGGGCGTCGGCGGGGAGATCGATCACCACCTCCGCGGCGACCTCGGGCGCGGTGCCGGTGAGCTCGCCGACGGCTTCGGTGACCATCTCGCAGTAGAGATCGAACCCGACGGCCGCGATGTGTCCCGACTGGATCTCGCCGAGCATGTTTCCCGCACCGCGGATCTCGAGGTCGCGCATCGCGATCTTGAACCCCGAACCGAGATCGGTGAACTCACCGATCGTCTTCAGGCGTTCGTACGCCTCCTCCGACAACACCCGGTCAGCCGGATGCAGCAGGTACGCGTACGCGCGCTGCCCGCGGCGGCCGACACGACCGCGCAACTGGTACATCTGCGCGAGGCCGAGCAGATCGGCGCGGTCGACGACCATCGTGTTGACCGTCGGCATGTCGAGCCCACTCTCGACGATCGTGGTGCACACGAGCACGTCGTACTGCTGATCGGCGAAGTCGAGCACGACGCGCTCGAGTGACGACTCGTCCATCTGGCCGTGCGCGATCGCGATGCGCGCCTCCGGCACGAGCTCGCGCACGTGGATCGCGGTCATGTCGATGTCCTGCACCCGGTTGTGCACGTAGAACACCTGACCCTCACGGAGCAGCTCGCGGCGGATCGCCTCCGCGACCGCACGGTCGTCGTACTCGCCCACGTAGGTGAGAATCGGCCGGCGATCCTCGGGAGGGGTGTTCACCAGCGAGAGGTCACGGATCCCGGTAAGGCTCATCTCGAGCGTGCGAGGGATCGGGGTGGCGGTGAGCGTGAGCACGTCGACGTCGGCGCGGAGCTGCTTGATCTTCTCCTTGTGCTTCACGCCGAACCGCTGCTCCTCGTCGACGACGAGGAGGCCCAGGTCCTTGAACGCGATGTCGTTGGAGAGGAGCCGGTGGGTGCCGATGACCACGTCGACCTCGCCCGACGCAAGGTCGCGCACGACCTGCTTCTGCTCCTTGGCGCTCAGGAAGCGAGACAACACCTCGACGCGGACCGGATAGTTGGCGTACCGCTCCCGGAACGTCTGGCCGTGCTGGTTGGCGAGCAGCGTGGTCGGCGCCAGGATCGCGACCTGCTTGCCGTCCTGCACCGCCTTGAACGTGGCCCGCACGGCCACCTCGGTCTTGCCGTAGCCGACGTCGCCGCACACGAGGCGGTCCATGGGGACCGAACGCTCCATGTCGGCCTTCACCGCGTCGATCGCCGCGAGCTGGTCGGGCGTCTCCTCGTAGGGGAACGCCTCCTCGATCTCACGTTGCCACGGCGTGTCACCGGGGAACGCATGCCCGGGCGTCGCGAGCCGTTGACGGTAGAGCACCACGAGCTCGGCCGCGATCTCACGCACCGCGGCACGCACGCGGGACCGGGTCTTCTGCCACTCGCCGCCGCCGAGTCGGCTGAGCGACGGGCTGTCACCACCGGTGTAGCGCCGAACCGAACCGACCTGGTCGGTCGGGATGTAGAGCTTGTCGGCTCCCTTGTACTCGAGGAGCATGTAGTCGCGCTCGGCCCCGCCGATCGCCCGTGTGACCATGCCGCCGTAGCGGCCGACACCGTGCTGGTGGTGCACGACGTAGTCGCCGGGCTTCAGATCGTCGTAGAAGTCGGCACCCTTGCGCGCTCCGCGTGCGCGGCGATGCACCCGGCGACGGCCGGTGAGATCAGCTTCGGCGACGAGCACGATCCCCGCCCCGGAGACCACGACGCCGCGTTCGAGCGGGGCCACCACGATCTCGATCCCCGCGTCGACGCCCGCGTCGGCGAGCACGTCGCGCAGCCGGTCGGCCGATCCGCGCCCGTCGGCCGCGAGCACCACCCGCGAACCGTCGGCCCGCAGCGACCGGAGCCGCTGGGCGAGGCCGTCGACGTCGCCCACGACCGGGTCGAACGCACTGGCCACGAGGTGCGGGGTGTCGGGGTTCTCGGGCGCGTTGACGATGGAGACGGCCCGGGCCTTGGTGTGCTCGAGCAGCCGTTCGAAGTCGAGTGAGAGCCGCTCGACCTGATCAGCCGCGGTGGCACCCCAGGTCGGCGCCAACGCCTCGGCGAGCGCGGTTTCGTCGTCGCGCAGCTCACCGGCGCGGTCGCGCATGCGCCGCGGTTCGACGAGCAGCACCGAGGCGGTCGGCGGGAGAAGATCGGGGAGGAGGTGTTCGGTGGGCGTGAGCCACGGCAACCACGACTCCATGCCGTCGAAGGTCAGCCCCTCGGCAAGCCGTTCCCACTGCTCGCGGCCCCAGGGTGCCGACGAGACGAGCGCGGCGGCGCGAGCCCGGACCTCGGGGGTCGCGAGCAGCTCCCGGGCCGGGAACACCACGACCTCGGCGAGATCCCGGGTCGAGCGCTGGTCGGCGACCGAGAAGCCCGAGAGGCGCTCGACCTCGTCACCCCAGAGGTCGATGCGGACCGGGTGGTCGTCGGTCGACGGATAGACGTCGAGGATGGATCCGCGCACCGCGATCTCGCCCCGGGCCTCGACCTGGTACTCCCGCCGGTACCCGCTGGTGACGAAGCGTTCGACGAGCGCGTCACGGTCGACCCGGTCGCCCGGCCGGATCACCACCGGCTCGACGTCTTCGACGTGCGGCCCGAGCCGTTGCACCAGCGCCCGTACCGGCGCGACCACCACTGCCGGCATCGCGTCGCCACCGACCCGCAGGCGCCACATCACTCTCAGGCGGCGGCCCATGGTCTCCAGCGCGGGTGAGACCCGCTCGAAGGGCAACGTCTCCCACGCCGGGAACAGCTCGACCTCGCCCGGCGGGAGGAACGCGCCGAGGTCGTGGACGATTCGTTCGGCCTCGTTCCCGGTCGGCACCGCCAGGAGCACGGGCCGGCGCGCGCCCACATCGACGAGGCCGGCGGTGAACAGCGCGCGCGCCGCATCGGGCACCGCGATGACGGGCGCGGAGCCGGTGGCGGCCGCGACGAGTGCCGGCTCCTCGGCGAGGAGTCGGGCCAGATCAGCGAGGGGAGGCGTGGTCTCGGACATCGAGCGGGCGCGCGAACGACCCGGGGAACGACGTCGCTCCCCGGGGTTGCTCGCCCCGAACGTTACTGCCGACCCGGCGACCCGCGACACCGACGCGACAGGACCGAAGCGAGCCGTCACCGCGTGACGGGTCGCCGCGGGACTCGGCGAGCGGGGCCCGAGCGGCCTGGCCCGAAGGGCCGAGAGCGGGAAATCAGTTGAAGTGGTTCATGGCGGTGTCGACGCCGTCGGCGACGATGGACTCGACGGCGTCGGCGGCCTGCTCGAGGGTGACGTCGACCTCGGTGCGTTCGCGTTTCGAGAACCGGTTCAAGACGTGGTCGGCACCCTGCTGCGTGCTCTGCGGCTTGCCCACACCGATCCGCACGCGCGCGAACCGGTCGTCGTGCAGGTGCTGCTTGATCGACTTCAACCCGTTGTGGCCGGCGAGGCCGCCGCCGCTCTTGATCCGCAACACCGCGACGGGGAGGTCGAGCTCGTCGTGCACGACGACGATCTGCTCCGTCGCCACCCCGAAGCGGCGCGCCAGGGCCTGCACGGCCTGACCCGAGTCGTTCATGTAGGTCAGCGGAACCGCGAGTGCGACGCGGGACCCCCCGATCCGCACCTCTTCGACGAGTGCGTGCTCCTTCTTGGCCTTGCGCAGGCGCGCCCCGTGACGCCGGGCGAGCAACTCGACGACCTCGGCGCCCACGTTGTGACGCGTCCTGGCGTATTCGTCGCCGGGATTGCCGAGGCCGACCACCAGGTAGTCGGCCGGGGTCCCGGTGCGGTCGGCGCGTGCTCCGCGCCGCAGCACGGACTGCCCGAACTACTCGGAGTCGCCACCGGCATCGTCGGACGATTCGCCGTCCGCGCCGGCCGCGCCCTCGACTCCTTCGGCACCCTCTTCGCCTTCGACCGCTTCTTCGACCTCGGCGAGACGCGGCGCCACGACCTGGACGACCAGTTCCTCGGGCTCGTGCTGGAAGGAGACGCCTTCGTCGACGGTGACCTCTGCGATGCGGATCTGGTCACCGATCTCGAGCGCGGAGATGTCGACCTCGACCACGTTCGGGATGTCGGCCGGCTTGGCCTCGATGGTGAGGCTGAAGATGAGCTGCTCGACGAGACCACCGTCGCGGCTTCCGGGTGCCTCACCGACGAGGTGCAGCGGGACCTCCGCCTGGACGGCGACATCGCGGCGGATCCGCACGAAGTCGACGTGGACGAGATCGCCGCGGGTGGGGTGACGCTGGATCTGACGGGCGAGGGTGAGCTGCTCGTCGCCGTCGACCTGCAGCCGGATCAGGGTGTTGGCGCCACCCTCACCCGCGAGGAGGTGGGACAGTTCGCGGGCCGCCACGGTGACCGAGATCGCTTCGGCGTCGAGGCCGTAGACCACGGCGGGGACCTTGCCGGTGCGGCGGAGTCGCCCGGCGGGGCGGGAGCCGCGCTCCGGGCGCGATTCGGCGGTGAGCAGTACGTCGGCCATGGCGCGAGAACGTCCTCAGGTGGGAAAGGAGGGATCGGGAACGAACGATTCTGCCACGCGAGGCAAGCCCAGGCGAACGCAGGGAGAAGGAGTGGAGCCGGCGGACACGCGCGGCGGGGCGCGGTTCGGTGGGCGATCGAGCCAGCGCAACGGATTCGACCGTGAGGCCGGAAGGAGTGGAGCCGACGGACACGCGCGGCGGGGCGCGGTTCGGTGGGCGATCGAGCCAGCGCAACGGATTCGACCGTGAGGCCGGAGGGAGTGGATCAGGCGGACACGCGCGGCGGGGCGC
>JBBRHS010000013.1:0-18961 GCA_038222385.1 Acidimicrobiia bacterium | reverse complement strand
GGCCAGGACGGGAACCTCGATGGCCAACGCGTCCCAGTCCGGCTTGCGGTTCCCGTCTCGGGTCCGGCGCTTCGGCGCCGGTCCTCGACCGAGGTGGAACATCACCGAGTTCAGTCCGAACACGGGGGTCCCGAAGATCTTCGGGACGTTCCCGCAGCGTCGTTGGATCGCGGCCAGGTAGCTGGCTCGGGTGTCGGTGTAGAGGTCATCGGCAATGACGTCGGTGGGGGTGCCGCTGATCACCGACAGCTTCGCCAGCGTCGCCCACATGCGTTTGATCTCGGGCGGGTTGAACCCAAGGTCGGTGGCCACGGCCACGAACCCGGCGTGGACGACGGGTTCGCGATCGCGAACGTGGTTGGCCCACTTCGTCGGGGTGCCGACGACGTAGTCGACATCGACAGGGTCGCCGTGCTCGACGATGGCCCACGCCGCGTAGCTGCGCAGCACCACCGACGCCGCCAGCCGTTCCTCGACCGGGACCTGACCCCACGCCTGGATGCCGCCGTAGATCCGCGTGAACCGCCTGGCGACAGCACGACGGTTCCGGCAGGCCGAACCGGTCGCGCGGAGGCGTCCGTAGCCGTCGATCAGTACATCATCGACCGCGCCGGGCCGCGATCCAGGCTGTGCGGTCATGAACGGTCGCTGGTGTCGATCGCCCAGACCGCCCGGTGGTATTCCTCGGCGAGCCAGTCGTTGGCCAGATGCAAGTAGAGCCGGGTCGTCTCGATCGATCGATGCCCAGCCTGGGCCTGCACGGCCTCGAGAGCCATGCCCGCTTCGCGCAGGCGGGTCAAGCAGGTGTGGCGCAGCTCATGACACGTCGCGTGATCCAGACCAGCGCGGCCACGAGCGCCTCGCATCACCTCATCGAGCCCGGTAGCCGACAACGGCTGGCCGCGTCGCTGACCCTTCAGCACCACGAACACCCGGTCCGAGGCCGTCTCGGGGCGTTCCTCGTTCAGATAGACAGCGAGCGTCTCGAAGAACCGTTTCGAGATCGGCGTGATGCGTTGATGGCCGCCCTTGCCGTCCGCGATGAACACTCGGCGCTCCCCGGCGTTGATGTCTCCCAAGCCGAGTCCGAGCACCTCGCAGCGGCGCAACCCGCCGAGCAGCATCGCTTCGATCATCGCCCGGTCCCGCCACGTCCGCAGTGCCGCCATGAGCGCATCGACCTCGGCCGGATCGAGGATCTTCGGCAACGTGCGCGGCGAACGGATCAACGCGACGCCACGCCGCCTGCTCGTTCTGCCCGCCAGTCCCCGCGGGACCGGGTTCTTCACGATCACTTCGGTGGCGACGAGATACTCGAACAACCCCGACACACTCGAAACCCGGCGGCGGATCGTGCGCGCCGACAAGCCCGCCTCGCCGTCTTCGAGCCGGACCACGTTCTCACCCCGGACCGGCCGTCGCTGCGTCTCGATGAACCCGAGGACATCCGCCACGGTGACCTCCGCCGGATCCTTGGCCACCACCGTGAAGAACACCTTCAGGTCGAACGCGACCGCCAGAAGCGTGTTGTGCCGAGCCCGTGCCCACACGAACCGCAGATATGAATCGATCGCCCCGTGGCCGAGCTGGATCGGCGGCTGCTCCGGGGCCTGAGAACGAACGACACACGGCATCCATGACATCGACATGACCGGGCTCCTCTCGCGGAAACCAGCAGCTTTCGACGCCGAGCCGATCACATGGTGGATCACCTAATTATCAATGCGTTCTTCGCCAAGGAGAACGTCCTCCCAAAATGATCTACACCTTCATCGCCGGGCACTGTCCGGACTTGGGGGACTGTCAGGAACTTTGTGTAAGTGGCGTGATCTGATGGTCCGCGGCCGGGTGCTGCGGGCTGGGAAGGATCATGACCATGGCTGCGAAGCGATCGACAGAAGAGGCAGGGTTGGTGCCGGCAGGTCGGGGAAGAACCAACTGCGAGAACGCCTCGAGTGGGGTGAGGCCTGGACGGACAGCGGGCTCGTGTTCACACGCGAGGACGGCACTGCGATCCACCCGGAACGGTTCACGAGCTGGTTCGAGCAGATGTCGCGCGATGCTGCCCTTCCGAAGATCTGGCTGCACGATCTCCGACACAGCTATGCGACCGCCGCCTTGACCGCCGGGATACCGGCCAAGGTCGTGAGCGAACGACTGGGTCACGCCAGCGTGGGCATCACGCTCGACACGTACTCACATGTCCTCCCGGCGCGCATCTTCTCGTTGGATAGTCAGCGCCGCTCGGTCGTCAACGAGGCGACGAGCTGTTCGACGAAATGACGATCACGCGGGGAGCAACGGGCGACACGTCGTTCGTCGTCGTCGAGATCGGTCACGAAGGCGTACCGCTTCCGAACGAAGCCAAGCCACGCGTCGGGATCTACCGGTTGGGTCAGCAACCCGATGTCCTCTGAAGGCAAGGTACGAGCGTCGAGATTCCGAACGACGGCCGCGGGATCGAGCGGCCGCGAGCCGAGCCCGTCGTCCACCACGTCGTGCCAGACCTTCAGCACGAACAGGCGACGAACCAGCGCTTCATCGCTCGCACCACGACCGAACCATTGAAGGTCGTAGAGGTCACGCATCTTCCGGCGACGGCGCCACGCCGCCAGCTTCTCGGCGATCGCTTCTTCCCGAACGGGTACGGGGAGCGGAGGAAGCGCGAACTCGTAGCCGCGGTGCACGGCAAGGCTCACGGGTTCCCTCGGAGTCGCCGCGATCCAGAGTGGTCGCGTCGAGGCTTCGAGCTTCGCGGGAATCGTCGGGTTGCCAAGTGGGGTCTCGAACACGAGTCGCGCCCGGAGTGTCTCCTTGTCGATGACTCTCATCCGAACGTCGAACAGCGCAGCTCCGTCGAGCGTTTCGATGACCAGCTCCGCGACTGCAGCATCCGGGGTGGCGAAGTCGAGGTCGGTCGAGAACCGACCTTGCGCGCCGGCACGGAACTTGCGGAGGGAGGTGCCGCCCTTCAGGACGGCTCCGAAGTCGAACACTCCCTGGTCGTACAGGTACTTGAGGGCGTAGTCCTGACAGACGTCGAGGAGAGCGATGTCGCGCCCGCTGCGACGACCCCCGTAGTGCTGAGCGAGATAGCCCTCGGTGATCACCGTTCCGGCAACAGCGCGTCGTAGAGCCGCCAACGGTTGATCCAGCGACTCCGATCGTCTCGGGAGCCCAGGAAGCTGACTTGGAGCCGGGCAGGCAGCATCTCTCGAACTGCCTCCGCGATGTCTTCGCGGCCAGACCATTCCGCCAGATAGCCGAGGCGAGCAAGAGTCGCGTTGCCGCGCCCCTTCGCCTCGGCTGTGACGTCCGAGGGCGTTGTCGCGCGCAGCGTCTCAGGAAGCCAATCGTCGGCGTTACCCCAATCGCCCTGGGCAGACGGCCGGTGCGCAGCCGCGACGACGACGGTCGCAGGTTGCCAAGTCGGGAGGCCGCGTACACCTTCGACTGGCAGCCGCCAATCGAACGAGACGGTTCGTGCGGAGAGCGCGCGACGCGGCTTCCATCCAGGTCGGTGGGCAAGGACGGGCCGAGTCGGTTGGTGAGTCGTACACCCGAGCTCCCAGACTGCCGACTCGTGCGCGACCGCCACGGGTGCGTTCGGATCGTGCTGCAAGAGCGCACGCAGCTCGAGCCACGGATCGCCCGAGCCGAATCTTCCGGCGCGGGCGGCGGGAGCGAACTCCCAGGCGTCGCGCGTTCGAAGGGGGAGGAGCCAACCGGCGCGCACAAGTCGCTCTGCGATGACATCGACCGAGAGTCGGGAATCGACCTCGAACGCGATCTCCGCCAGAAGTGCGCGGGTCGCTACGGGTGGTTGGCGCAGCTCGAGGCCCGCCACGATTGCGGACAGGCTGGAAGGTACCGGGCGAGCTGTCACTTGACTCCGTTTCACGTCTCCATAGTACGTGATAGGTGTTCGAATGACAACACTCTCGCGTGACGGATGCCATTCCGGTCACCATCCGAGGTCGATTCCCTGGTCTTGGACCGCCTCAGGCTCTCCCGCAACGGCCCGTGAGCGCGCGCTGCGGAGCGCGAGCTCCTTTGCTTCTGACCGTCTCAGTGAAGCAGCGAGCGTTTCAGTGGGATCACGGTCGCCGAGTTCGGGGGCGTGGGCTGCCTCTCGCTGCTCGATGTCGGGCCCGACGATGGAGAGCTGGTTTCGGGTACGCCCGCGGGAGAGGGCGGTGTAGGCAGCTTCTTGGACAGCGCGTCATCGAACAGATCCTCAAAGCCGACCTCATCGTCATCGACGAGATCGGCTTCGCTCCGATGGACGACACCGGCGCCCAACTGTTCTTCCGGCTCGTCGGCGCCGCCTACGAACGCCGCTCGCTCGGCATCGGATCACACCGACCGTTCGAAGACTGGGGCCGGCTCCTTCCCGAACACACCACCGCCGTCAGTCTCCTCGACCGGCTCCTCCACCACGCCGTCGTCGTCGCCACCGAAGGCGAGTCGTTCCGCATGAAAGAAGCCCGCGCGAGAGGAGGCCGAACGGCACCCACGAAGAAGTGATCCCACCCCGAGGGGTGAAGACTTCTCGTGGCCACCAACGAGGACTGGAACATGGCCATTGACAAGCCCTGTCGGTGCTAACGGATTGCTAACGGAACACGGCGCGACGGGCATTCATGGGAGCGGAGTCTCCGGACGGCGGACACGCAAAGGTGCAGGCCAACCCGCATGTTGGCGCACCTGGGCCAACCCGGTAGATCACGGCTTCGCGTTTTAGGTCCCGGTGTCTTCGGACGTGGGGGTTCGAGTCCCTCCGCTCGCACCGAGGTAGGTTCCGCGGATGAGGATCCTCGTGACCGGCGCCGCCCGCGCCATCGGACGCGCCACCGTCGTCGAGTGCGCGCGGCGGGGCCACGAGGTGGTCGCCACCGCCCGTGATCCCCGCCTCCTCGAAGGGCTCGACGTCGCCACGCTCGCACTCGACGTCACCGACCCCGAGTCGATCGCCACCGCCCTCGAATCCGCGGGTGACCTCGACGCCGTGGTGAGCAACGCGGCCCTGACCGGCCGGGGACCCCTCGAAGACTTCCCGCTCGAGCGGCTCCACTCGATCG
This sequence comes from Acidimicrobiia bacterium, assembly GCA_038222385.1. Lineage (GTDB taxonomy): Bacteria > Actinomycetota > Acidimicrobiia > IMCC26256 > JANYLB01 > JANYLB01. Next base: position 13,880 of record JBBRHS010000013.1, on the reverse strand, counting down.
TCGACACCAACGCCTACGGACCACTCCGGATCGCCCAGGCCGTGCTCCCGCGGTGGCGACTCCGGGGATCCGGGGTGCTCGTGCACGTGAGCTCGGTGCAGGGGCGGGTGGCCACACCGCTCGAAGGCGCGTACGCGGCGTCGAAGTACGCGCTCGAGGCGATCTCGGAGACGCTCCACTACGAGGTCGGACACTTCGGGGTCCGCGTGGTGATCATCCAACCCGGCTACGTCGCGCCCGGGATGAAGGCTGCCGATCGACACGACGGCCCGCCCGAGTACGCGCCGCTGTGGGAACAGTGGGACGGCACCGACGCCAAGGTCACTGGACCATCGGGTCGACCCGGTCCGGAGATCGTTGCCGTCGCCATCGCGGATGCGCTCGAGGACCCCACGACCCCTCTCCGGGTGCCGGTGGGAACCGACGCGGAGACGATCCTCGCGACGCGCCGGCAACTCGACGACGCGACCTTCGAGGCGACCATGCGCCAAGTACTCGACCTCACCTGGTGACCCCGCCCGACCGGAGCCCGTGGGACGGGTACGTCGACCGCTTCCATACCCAGCATCCTGGGATCACCGAGACGGTGCTCGGCGCGTGCCGGTCCCGCGGCGACACTCCGTACCGGTGGCTCGCCGATGCCGTCAGCGGTTCCGGCCCCGTACGCCTGGACCTCGCGTGCGGGAGCGCACCGCTGACACCGTTCGTGATCGGCGGACAGGCGATCGGCGTCGATCGCTCGGAGGCCGAGCTGCTGGTCGCGAGCGAACGCCATCCCGGCTCGACATTCGTGCGCGGTGACGCGTCCCGACTCCCGTTCCCCGAGCGCAGCATCGACTGCGTCGCCAGTTCGTTCGCGCTCATGGTGCTGACACCCCTCGAGCAAGTCGTCGACGAACTCGCGCGGGTCATCCGGCCGGGTGGGAACCTCGCGGTCCTGCTCCCCACCACACGGCCACTGTCGATGCGGGACCGGATGCGGTACGCGAGCCTCACGGTCGTGCTCCGGTCGAGCCCGGCCCGGTTCCCGAATCCGACGGCGGAGCGTGATCTCGGTCGCGTCCTGGAAGCTCGGGGATACCGTGTGGATCGGGACGAGCGGGTCCGGTTCTCCTACCCGGTCATCGACGAAGCGGCGGCCGGCGCCCTGGTCGAGTCGTTCTACCTGCCCGACGTCTCCGACCGGCGACGCGAGGCGGCCCGTCGAACCGTTCGTCGATGGATCGGGAGTGACCTCGGCATCCCGCTGCGGCGCGTCCTGGCGACTGTCGACCGGTAGCGTCGAAGGCCATGCGATCAGCGAGGATCCGCCGACCCCGCGGTTCGTCCCTGGTGGCCGGCGTGCTCGGGTCGATCCTCGTGGCCGGCTTCGTCGTGGCCGCGATCTCCGCTCGAGCCGATGCCGGCGACGGCGACCCGGCAGGAACGAGTGCCGCCGCGAACGAGTTGACGATCCCGAAGGCGATCGTGCTCGGAGTGGTCGAGGGGATCACGGAGTACCTCCCGATCAGCTCGACGGGCCACCTCACCGTGACCGAGCAACTGCTCGACATCGGCCAGACCGATGCGACCCGCGACGTCACCAAGTCGTACACGGTGATCATCCAGATCGGCGCGATCTTCGCGGTCATCGGCCTGTACTGGCGCCGACTCCGCGACATGCTCCTCGGCATCGCAGGGCGCAGCCCGACCGGGCGCAGCACCTTCGTGGCGCTCGTGCTCGCGTTCCTCCCCGCGGCGTTCTTCGGGGTGGTGTTCGGCGACACGATCCAGGAAGAGCTGTTCGGAACGGGGCCGGTCGCCGCCGCCTGGATCGTCGGCGGCATCGCCATCCTCGTGTTCGTCCGCGTCTTCCGCCGGCCGCCCGACGTCGGCATCCGGCTCGAGGAGATCGGTGCCCGACAAGCGCTCGTCATCGGCCTCGCCCAGGCCCTCGCCCTCTGGCCCGGGGTGAGCCGCAGCCTCGTCACCATCGTTGCCGCGCTCCTCGTCGGCCTCACGCTCCCGGCCGCGGTCGAGTTCAGCTTCCTCCTCGGGCTCGCGACGCTGAGCGCAGCGAGTCTCTACGAGATCGCGAAGCACGGATCCGAGGTGATCGACACCTTCGGCTGGGTGAGTCCGATCGTGGGAGTCGTGGCTGCATTCGTGGCCGCCGTGCTTGCGATCAAGTGGTTGGTCGACTACCTCAACCACCACGACCTGTCGATCTTCGGGTACTACCGGATCGTCGTCGGCGTGCTCGCGCTCGTGCTCCTCGCGACGAACACGATCTGACAGATCCCCCGAAGCCCCAGCCTCAGCCTCAGCCCCAGCCGCGGCCCGAGCCCGCGGTCAGCGATCGGCGAACGAGACCCGGAAGCGGATGTCGCGTTCGTCGAACAACGTCGGGAGCACGGAGTCGTCGGACCGCCGCCGGAGCCGGTAGACGGCGCCGCCGTCGCCGGGAACGACCTCGGCGACCTCGAACCCTCCGACCCAGCGGTCACCGAACCGACAATGGACCTCCACCGATTCGTGTCGGAGCACGTCGGGCGTCACGTCGATCGACGTGGCGTCGTCGCGGTCGTCGAGCAAAACCTCGGGATCGATCGATCCCCCGATCACGTGGTGTCGCGCCGGCGCGGCCGTAGTGGGCAACGCAGGGAGCCGTCCGAGCGAGGCGACCACCGAGGCGCTCAACCGGTTGACCGCGTCGACGAGCGCCACCCGTTCCACACGTTCGCCCTCGACGCGTCCGGCAACCACGTGGCAGGCGTCGGCGACCCGGCGGAGCGCGCGGGCGAGCTCGGTGTCGCGTTCGGAGAACGCCACCCGGACATCGTCGATCGAGCGGCGCGTCTCGGCGCGCAGCCGCGCAACTTCATCGCGAAGCTCGCTGAGCTCAGCTCGCTTCTGCCGCCGCCCGAACCCCACCGCCGTCTCCCCGCGTCAGACGGTCCGGATGGTATGGCCGAACCGGGTCGAATCGGTGGACCGATCGTTCGCGGGGTGCGGCGTTCCGCCTTCCGCGGGTCATCCGAGCGCGATCGCCGTCAGGCACTGCTCATGCCACTACCCGACGTGAAACCATCGCCGCAATCCGAACGCGGAGAGTAGTAGTCCCTATCGGAAGCGTGGGTTTCGTCGTAACGTGTGTTGCCAATGAGCATTGTGACCGTGAGCGTGATCGCAGTCGGTTCCGCCCTCGTCGGCTTCCTCACCGCCGCGCTGCTGTCGGCAGCCAAGAGCTCCGATCACGTGCCCACGCGCGATCGGACCTCCGAGCCGCGCGTGCTCTCGGGTCCGTCGCAGAATTAGCGCCGCTTCTTCTTCCGCCCTTTGCGGAAGAATCCCCGCTTCTTGTCCTGCGAGGCGAACTCCGCGAGCAGGTCGGGGGCGGCGGCGTTGACGATGTCTTCGGCCTGGTCGAGCAACGCCGCGATGTCGTCGCCCTCGGGCTCGACATCGGGCGAGACCGCGGGCTTGCCGAGGCTGCCGTACTGCCAGCCGGCGTCGTAGCGGCGCAGCTGGAACCCCGCGCACTCGTCGGGACACCGCCACGGCGCCTCCGGCGCGAGGTCGCGCGCGCACTTCCGCACGATCTCGCCGGACTTGTAGGTCCGACTCTCGTAGTGACGGCAGTCCTTCCGCATCGGCATGGCCGACATTCTTGCCGACCGCTCGGGGACCGTGGGTGCAGCCCGATTCCGGTCCGATCCGGGGTCAGGTTGCGGGCATTCGTGCCGATACACCGGCGAGCTCGCCATTCGTCGATCACGCCGGAACTCGAGAAGCGGAGCCCGTGGCCATCGAGCACGATCATCCGTCGCCAGGCATCGAAGCCCTCGCCGACCTGGTCTTCGTCATCGACGGTGACACCACCGTCCGATCGGTCAACCGCGCCATCGGGCGGGTCCTGGGCTTCGAGCCCGCCGACGTCGTGGGGACCAGTGCGCTCGACTTGATCCACCCCGACGACGTCGGGGTCGCGGCGGAGTCACTCGTGGGGACCGCCGGGGCGGCCGACGGTCCTCGTCCCGCGATCGAGATCCGGGCCGCGGCAGCCGACGGGTCCTGGCGGCGACTCGAGATCGTCGCGAACAACTTGCTCGCCGACGAACGGATCCGGGCCATCACGATCGTCGCCCGTGAGATCGCCACCGACACCGCAGCCGAGCACGCGAAGCGTGAGACCGAGCGTCGCCTCGACGCGGCTTTCGACGGCACCTCGATCGGCATGGCACTCATCGGTCCGGGCGGCCGGTTCCTGCGCGTGAACCCCTCCCTCTGCCAACTCCTCGGCTACACCAGCCACGAGCTCATCTCGCGCGTCGCGTCCGACCTCGTGCATCCCGACGAGCTCGACCAAGGCCTCGACGCGCTCGTCGCGATCGCGTCGGGTGCAGTGGAGACCTCCGAGGACGAACGGCGGATGCGTCGACGGGACGGCACCTACGTCTGGGTGCGGATGGCGATCTCGCTCGTCCGCGACGACGTCGGCGCGCCGCTGTACTTCGCGACCCAGGTGGTCGATCTCTCGGAGCGTGTGGCCGCCGAAGAGGCCCGGCGCGCCCAGGAAGAGCAGTACCGACTCATCGTCGAGAGCACGCACCAGGGTGTGTGGCTCATCGACGAGCACGAGCACACCACCTTCGTCAACCCGGCCGTCGCGGCGATGCTCGGCTACAGCACCGAGCAGATGGCTGGCCGACACATCTTCGACTTCATGGACGACGAGAGTCGGGTCGAAGCTGCCGCCCAACTCGCGCGGCGTCGCGAGGGCCTCCGCGATCGTCTCGCCTTCCGCCTCCGGCATGCCCAGGGCCACGACGTGTGGGTCGAACTCGACTCCAGTCCTCTGACCGATGCAGACGGCGCGTACGCAGGTGCGATCACGGTGCTCACCGACGTGACCGAAGAGCGCCACGTCGAGGCCGCGCTCCGCCACGAGCGGGAGCGGTTCCGCACGCTCGTTCAGGAATCAGCCGACCTCATCATCGTCGCGACCGTCGACGGGACGATCGACTACGCGAGCCCGGCGGTCGACGTCGTGCTCGGATACCGCCCCGAGGAGTTGCGCGGTCGACCCCTCGAAGACCTGCTCATCGATCCCACCGATGGTGCAGCGCTGCGATCCGGCACCCTCGCGCCGGCCTCTCGCCTCGGCGACACCGTGCCGAACGAGCTGACCCTGAAGCACCGTGACGGTTCGACCCGCTACTGCGAGGTCGTCGCCCGCAACCTCACCGACGACCCGAGCGTGCAGGGTGTCGTGGTGAACGCACGCGACGTGACCGACGCCCGCCGAGCCGAGCGGCGGCTCCGGGCGCTGTTCGAGGCGTCGAACGACATCGTCACCATCCTCCAGCCCGACGGCAACTGGTTCGCGAGTCCGGCCGGGACGCGACTCCTCGGGCACCCGCCCGGCTACGAGCCCGAGGGTGGCCTGCTCTCCCTGGTCCATCCCGACGACCTCGACCGCGCGGCCGCGGCGCTCGCCGAGGCCCTCGACGGTCGGCGATCCCCCTCGGAACCGCTCGAGTTCCGAGCCCGCACCGCCGACGGGGACTACCGCTGGCTCGAAGCCGTCGCCAACGACCTCCGCGACGACCCGCTCGTCGGTGGAGTGGTGATCACCGCTCGCGACATCACCGAGCGCAACCGACAGGCGGCGGCACTGCGCGAAGCCGAGGAGCGTTTCGCTGCCGCGTTCGAACGCTCACCCGTTGCCATCGCCGTGATCGGCCTCGATGGCGCGCTCATCGACTGCAACGCGGCCTACAGCCAGATCGTCGACATGCCCATCCCGGAGCTGCTCGGCACCAACGCGATGGCGATGGTCCACCCCGCCGACCTCGACGACGCGGTCGCGGCCTCGATCGCCCACATCGAAGCCGAGGGCAAGGACCTCCCGGCGCTCGCCCCCATCCGGATGGTCCGGCGAGACGGGACCGAGGTGTTCGTGCGATTCGATTCGGAGATCGTGAAGGACTCGTCCGGAGAAGCCTCGTATGTGATCGCGACGATGAACGACATCACCGAGCAGCGGCACGCCGAGGAAGCGGTCCGCAGGAGCGAGCACTGGTTCAAGACGTTGGTGCAGAACCAGTCGGACCTCGTGACAGTGGTCGGGTTCGACGGCGTGCTCAGCTACGTCTCGCCCAACAGCGAGAAGGTCCTCGGGTTCAACCCGGCCGCGATGATCGGCACGACCGGTGAGTACAACATCCATCCCGACGACCTCGAGCACCTGATGACGAGCATCGGGGCGCAGATCGGCAACCACGCCGACGTCAAGCCGGTGGAGTACCGCCAGCGCCGCGCCGACGGGTCGTGGGCCTGGCTCGAGGCGACGGCCCGGATGATGCCGCCCGAGTACGGCAGCGACAGCGTCATCGTGACCGCCCGCGATGTCGGGGAGCGGCGCCGCGCCGAGTCGGCGCAACGCGAGGTCGAGACCCGGTTCCGCGAGGCGTTCGCGTCGTCACCGGTCGGGATCGGGTTCGCCGATCTCGACGGCAAGCTGACCTGGGTGAACCGGGCGCTCGCCCAGATCACGGGCATCCCCGAGCCATTGCTGGAAGGAACTCAGTTCCAGTCGTTGTCGCGTGCGGGTGAGCTGGAGACCGAGATTGCCAAAACGCTGCAGTTGCTCCGCGGCGAGATCGACGCCTTCGAGAGCGAGAAGCGATACGACCACCCCGACGGGCGGACCGTCTGGGGACTGCTCCACGTCTCACTGGTCCGCGGCGCGACCGGCGCACCGGCCCAGCTGCTGGGGCAAGTCGAGGACATCACGGATCGCAAGGAGAAGGAACTCGTACTCGCCCACGACGCCGAGCACGACAACCTCACCGGTCTCTGGAACCGGAAGGGCTTCCGACGCATCGCCGCCGAGCTCTGGGCGGACCGCACCACCGATGCTCCGATCGCGCTGCTCTTCGCCGACCTCGATCGGTTCAAGAAGGTCAACGACGAGCTCGGCCACTCGTCGGGCGACGAGGTCCTCGAGATCGTCGGGCGGAGACTGACGGCCGCCGTCCGAGCCGGCGACACGGTCGCCCGGTGGGGCGGTGACGAGTTCGTCGTGCTCTGCCCGAGCGTGACCGACGTCGACGAAGCGAGACGGGTCGCCGAACGGATGCGGCGGGCGATCTCGGTGCCGTTCCGGATCTCTGCCGGCGCCGCGTCGATCGGTGCGAGCATCGGCGTCGAACTCGACACCGCCCACGCATCCCCCGATGCCCTGCTCGATGCGGCCGACGTGAAGGCCTACGCGGCGAAGGTCGCCGGTGGGGATCGTGTGATGACTGCGAGCGCGACCCCGTTCAACCCATCCACTCGGTGGCGTGCTCCAGAAGGTATCGACTGACCGCGAGGCACCGGTCGAGCGTGTCGCACGGCACCTCCTCACCGTGGCGCATCCGCACGAGGGAGACCTTCTGGTGCGCGACCACCCGCAGGCTGCGCTCCGGTGCGTCGAGCGCCGCGGGATACGAATCTATCGCCGACACGTCGAGGGCGACGTCGGGTCCGCCCACCCCCGCCAGTTCGGTGGCGAGTACCAAGAGATCGGGCATCCGCCCGAGCGGCGGCAGCGCCCAGGTGAAGAGGAGTGGGAAGTGGAACTCGTCGGGCGGGTCGTGCTCCCCGGCGTCGAAGACGAAGTCCTCGAATCCGAGGAGCACCCGGGGATCGATCTCGAGCGCGAGGTAGAGATCGACCGGCCCCTCGCACCCCTCCTCGGGGTGGAGGTCGACCTCCCAGGTCTGGCGCAGCGAGTAGCTCTCCACGAAGTGCCGCTCGTCGTGGACGTGGAACCCGTGCTCGACCGCGTGGTCCTTCAGGTCGGCGACGAATCCTGCGACGTCGAGAACTGCCATGCGAGATCGCTCAGGTCCCGAACGCGGTGCGGAGCGCGACCACGGCGTCGTCGAGCGCGACCTTGGCCCGATCGATCATCGCCGACATGTTGAAGAACCCGTGGAACACGCCGTCGTAGGTCGTGCTCGTGACCGGGACCCCTGCCGCCGCGAGCGCTTCTGCGTAAGCGATCCCCTGGTCGCGCAGCGGATCGAACTCCGCGGTGATGACGAACGCCGGTGGGAGGTCGGCGAGACGCTCGGCCCTGATCGGCGAGACCCGCGGGTCGTCTCCCTCGCTCGGATCGTTCAGAGTGTGCCGGTAGAACCACCGCATCCCGTCGGCGGTGAGCATGTAGCCCTTCGCGTTCTCGATCATCGACGGGCGCGAGAACTCGTGCTCGAGCGCGGGGTACACGAGGAGCTGGAACACGAGCGGCGGCGTTCCCCGCTCGCGAGCGAGCATCGCGGTGACCGCGGCGAGGTGGCCACCGGCGCTGTCGCCGCCGACTGCGATCCGTGACGCGTCGGCACCGATCTCCGCCGCGTGGTCGGAGACCCAGCAGGCGGCGGAGTAGGCGTCGTCGACCCCCGCCGGGAAGCGGTGCTCGGGTGCCAGTCGGTAGTCGACCGACACCACCATGCAGCCGGTCGCGTCGACGATCTCCCGACAGATCCCGTCGTGGGTCTCGAGGCTCCCGATCACCCATCCCCCACCGTGGTACCAGACCAGCACCGGCAGCGGGCCGGGCGCGGCGGGGGCATAGATCCGGACCGGGATCTCGCCCCCCGGACCGGGAATCGTCCGGTCCTCGACCCGGTCGACGTGCACCGTGCTCGGTGCGGAGAGTGACGCCATCAGCTCGCGCACCGCAGTCGGTTCCATCTCCGAGATGTCGCCGAATCCCGTCGCGTTGACGAGATCGAGGACGACCTGGGCCTGCGGGTCCATCGGCATGGTCACGGCTCCTGTGAGGCGATCGAGATGGTCATAGCGTCGCGCATCCCCCGGGCGAGCGATCGCAGCGCCCGACCCCGATGGGAGATCGCATCCTTCTCCGCCGCCGTCATCTCCGCAAAGGTCCGACCGCCACCGCCGGCCGGCCGGAACACCGGGTCGTACCCGAAGCCCCCTTCGCCGGCCGGCGCATCGGCGATCACCCCTTCGACGACCCCGTCGGTCGTCAGCTCCGCGCCGTCGGGCGATGCGAGCACCACCGCGGTCCGGAACCTCGCGGTTCGAGCGGCCCTGCGCACCGCGGTCATCTCGCGGAGCAGCCTGGCGACGTTGTCGGTGTAGGTCGCGCGCTCGCCTGCGTAGCGGGCGCTGAACACTCCGGGTGCACCACCGAGGGAATCCACCTCGAGACCGGTGTCGTCGGCCACTGCGGGAAGCCCGGTTGCCCTGCTGAGCGCCCGCGCCTTGAGTCGCGCGTTGTCGAGCAGTGTCTCGCCCGTCTCGTCGACGTCGGCCACGTCGTCGGGACGCGGCACCAAATCGATCGCGAGCCCTTCGGCTTCGAGGACCGCTCGGATCTCGCGCGCCTTGTCGGGGTTTGCGGTCGCGACCACGATTCGCGTGGGCGATGGGTTCACGAACGGGGCGTCGGCGGCTCGGCGAGCACCTCGCGCTGCAACGTGAAGAGCTCGCCGATCCCCTTCTCCGCGAGGCCGATGAGGTCGTCGAGCTCGTTGCGGGTGAACGGCATCCCCTCCGCGGTCCCCTGCACCTCGACGAAACGACCCGCGCCCGTCATCACCACGTTCATGTCGACCTCGGCCCGAACGTCTTCCGAGTAGTCGAGATCGAGATGCCCGAGTGCATCCACGACTCCGACCGACACAGCCGCGCATTGATCGGTGATCGGGTGCGCCGGCATCTTGCGCGCGGCAACCAGGCGCGAGCACGCGTCGTGCAGCGCTACGTATCCCCCACAGATCGCCGCGGTGCGGGTGCCGCCGTCGGCCTGGAGCACGTCGCAGTCGACGGTGATCTGCACCTCGCTCATCACGTCGAGGTCCGTCACCGCGCGCAGCGAACGTCCGATCAGGCGCTGGATCTCCTGCGTCCGGCCCGACTGCTTTCCCTTGGCCGCCTCGCGGTTCACCCGGTCGGGCGTCGAACCGGGCAGCATCGAGTATTCCGCGGTGACCCATCCCCGGCCCTTGTTGCGCATCCACGGCGGAACCCGGTCTTCGACCGATGCGGTGCACAGCACCCGGGTCTTACCCGTCTCGACCAGCACCGAGCCTGCTGCGAACTCGGTGTAGTCGCGTGTGAACACGGCCGTCCGTCGTTCGTCGGGCTCGCGCCCGTCGCGTCTGATCCCCATGTCGTCGTTCCCCGTTCGTCATCGTGTTGCCGGTCGGTTGTGTCGCGGGTGGGTCAGCCCACGTCGATCAGATCACGTCGATCAGATCGTGACGCGCAAGTGAGGCGCCGCGAGCATCACGTCGTCGCCGAACGCTTCGGCGGCCTCCGCGACGGAGAGTACGGGATCGAGCCGGGGCCACAGGTGGGTGAGCATGAGCTTGCGCGCACCGGCCTCCCGGGCCGCCTCACCGGCTTCGCGCGCGGAGAGGTGGATCGGAGCGGGCTTGGTCGCGTGCTGATACGTCGCTTCCGACAGCACGAGATCAGCTCTCGGGGCGAAAGCGCTCACACTCCAATCGGTGCCGGTGTCGGCGGTGTACACGAGGCGCTTGCCGTCGCCGGTGACCTCGACCGCGACGGTGGGCGGCGGGTGATCGGTGCGGGAGAACGCGAGCTCCACATCGCCGAGCGTCGTACGGTCACCGTCGGCGACCTCGAGCCAGTCGAAGGTGTCGCCCCAGTCGCGTACGAGGTGACGGAGTTCGGGCTCGAGACCCTCCGGCGTGAACACCGGCAGGCCCTTGCGGTCCAGCCCGTATCGGAACAAGACGTGCAGGCCGTAGATGTCGACGCAGTGGTCGGGGTGGCCGTGGGTGATGACGACACCGTCGAGGTCCTCGACCGCGACGTGTTGCTGCAGGTTGGCGAAGGTGCCGTTGCCGCAGTCGATCCAGAGCGTGGTCCCGCCCGACCGCACGAGGTACCCGCTGCACGCGCCACCTGCGGGCGAGCCGTAGGAGCCTGAACAGCCGAGCACGGTGAGGTCCATGAGCCCGAGACGCTAGCTGGCGGCCGCGCGACGGAGGCGATCCTCCACCGCCGCGCCGACGCCCTGCGCGGCCGGAGGAACCACGACGAGCACGTCGAGCCCGCGCGTGTCGGCGTCGCGCAGGCAGGCGTACAGACTTCGCGCGTATTCGTCCGTGCCCCGCGGCGCTCCCACGATCTCGAGCCCCGATGGGAGGTCGGGCGACAGTGGCCCGGGAGCGAGCAGGCCGGTTCGGGCACCGCCGTCCAAGTGACGCTGCGCCTCGACGATCGCGTGGTCACTGTGACCGACGACGACCACCCGGGCCCGGGGTTGGTAGTGCGCCGCGAGCCGGCCCGGCGCAGCCGGTCCTTCCCCGTCGGCTGCTTCGTGGACCGGACGGCCCAGGATGGCCGCGATCCGATCGACCGGCACCCCACCCCTCCGCAGCAGCCGGACGTGCGAACCGGAACAGTCGACGATCGTGCTCTCGACGCCCACGGAACAAGCACCTCCGTCGAGGATCGCGTCGACGTCGTTGCCGAGGTCGACCCGGACGTGGGCTGCGGTGGTGGGGCTCACCCGCCCGAACCGATTGGCCGACGGCGCTGCGATCCCACCCCCGAACTCGCGCAGGAGATCGAGGGCGAGCGGCTGGTCGGGGACGCGGAGGCCCACCGTGTCGCGTCCACCCGTCACTGCGTCGGACACGACCTGGTCGTTCCTGCGCACGACGAGCGTGAGGGGACCCGGCCAGAAGCTGACGGCGAGGAGCCGCGCATCGTCGGAGAGATCGCGGCCCCAGTCGTCGAGCCGGTCCGGATCGCCGAGGTGCACGATCACGGGGTGGTCGGGCGGTCGCTGCTTCACCGCGTACAGCCGGGCCAACGCGGTGTCGCTCGACGCATCGGCACCGAGCCCGTACACGGTCTCGGTCGGGAACGCGACGAGACCGTCGGCGTGCAGGACCCGGGCCGCCCGGGCAACCGCCGCCGTCGTCACCAGGAGATGAAGGTGGAGGCGCCGGACACGCGTCCACGGGAGTGAGATCGGTGGGCGGTCGAGGCGCCGCAGCCGGAATCGACCATCATCGTGGTTACCAGTAGTTGATACGAGTCGCGCGCTCTTCGACGACGTCGAGGTCGTCGGTCCAGGCGCCGGACGACAGATACTTCCAGCCTGCGTCGGGGAACAGCGTGACGATCGTGCCCGAATCCATCGCCGCGGCCATCTTCGCGGCCCCCGCAGCCGCGGCGCCGGAGGAGATCCCGGCGAACACACCGCACTCGTCGAGGAGTCGACGGGTCCACTCGATCGACTCGCGGGGACGCACGATGAACTTCCGGTCGAGGAAGTCGGGATCGAAGATCGGCGGGACGAATCCGTCGTCGAGCGAACGGAGACCCTGCACGAGCTCCCCCGCGGGCGGCTCGACCGCAGCCACCCGGATCTCGGGGTTCCGCTCCTTCAGGTAGCGCCCCACCCCCATCAGCGTTCCGCTGGTGCCGAGCCCGGCGACGAAGACGTCGACCTCGGGACAGTCGCGCCAGATCTCGGGGCCGGTGCCCTCGTAGTGCGCGAGCGGGTTGGCTGGATTGCCGTATTGGAAGAGGGTGACGAGGCCGGGCTCCGCCGTTGCGATCTCCTCCGACAGTCGGATCGCCCCGTTGCTCCCCTCCGCGGCCGGCGAGGGCGTCACTTCGGCCCCGAAGATCTCGAGGAGCTGGCGACGCTCGATGCTCACGTTCTCGGGCATCACCACCCGCAGCCCGTAGCCCCGCAACCGGGCGACCAGCGCGAGGCCGATGCCGGTGTTGCCCGAGCTGGGCTCGAGGATCGTGTCGCCCGGTCGGAGGCGGCCGTCTTTCTCGGCCATCTCCACCATCTTGAGAGCGATCCGGTCCTTCGACGAACCCCCGGGGTTCTGGCCTTCGAGCTTGGCGTAGATGCGAACCGCGGGATTGGGCGATACCGCGTGCACGGCGACGAGCGGCGTGTTCCCGATGCAGTCGAGGATGCTCTCGTGCCGAACCATCGGCTCAGCCGCCTGCGACCGCCGGCAGGATCGAGATCTCCGCGCCGTCGGCCACCACCGTGTCGAGCTGGTCGAGGTAGCGGACATCTTCGTCGTCGACGTAGACGTTCACGAACTTGTGGAGGGCGCCATTCGCGTCGACGAGCTGACCCGAGAGGCCGGGATAGCGCGCCACCAGGTCGGCGAAGGCCTCGCCGACGGTCGCGCCCTCGGCGCTCACGACGGGGGCGCCGTCGGTGTGGGGGCGCAGCACGGTGGGGAGGCGAACATCGACGGCCATGACATGAGGTTACAAGTCCGGATCCGGCACGGGGATTCCCATTCGGGAGAGGCCGGGGAATGTCACGGGAATCGACGGTTCGCGTAGTTGTACGGATGGCACCGCCGCGGTGGTCCCGTACGTTCGATCGAGGCCTACCGATCACGACGGTTCTCGTCGGGTGGGTCGTCCGGACCGGCGGTGGCCACTCCTCGCCCCCCAACTCGGGGAGTCGCCCCGCCGTTCCGTACCGACCCGAGCGGTCGTCAGCGGCGGGGCTGGGTGTGGCCGAAGAAGTCGGGGTCGCCCGCGATCCGGCGCACCAGGTCGCTGCGCGACCGCAGGCCCAGCTTCCGGTAGATCTTGCCGAGGTGGTACTCGACGGTCCGCGGACTGAGGAACAACGACGCCGCGGCCTCGCGGCTCGTCGCCCCGTTCGCCACCTCGATCGCGACCCGGTACTCCTGGGGGGTGAGTGAGTCGACCCGGCCGGTGTTGCCCGACGGCGACCGGCCACGCGTGCACGCCGCGGCTTCCCGCCTCGCCCGGTGCTCCCAGTCGGAGGCACCGAGGCGGGCGAAGGCCTCGGCCGCCGCAGCGAAGTGCACCCGCGCGACGCCGAC
>JBBRHS010000012.1:0-18992 GCA_038222385.1 Acidimicrobiia bacterium | reverse complement strand
GAGCAGGTCGCGCAGGTCGTGCGCTCGATCCGCGCCCTCGACCTGAAGAAGGCGCCGTCGATCTCCGAGACGATCGACTGGGCCCGCACGCTGCTGTTCCTCGGTCGCAACGAGATCGACCCCGAGGTGATCGGTGAGACGTTGCACGTGCTCTTGAAGTACCAGTCCGACATCACCAAGGCGCGCAAGGAGCTCGGCGTCGACGCCGGCGCGACGCCCACCGGTCCGCGCCGGTGACGGCGTGCACTGGGCGAAGCTGAACGACGCGATGACCCGGACCGACGGCCCGCTGATCACCCCGCCGGGCGACACGCTCCTCGACGTCTTGCAGGGGTTCGTCCACGAGCTGCGAGCCGCGGGGCTGCCCGTCTCGATGACGGAGAACCTCGACGCGATGCGCGCGCTCGAGCACGTGTCGCTCGAGGATCGCCAGTCGTTCAAGTCTGCCCTCTCGGCCACGTTGGTGAAGCATCACCAACACGAGCGCGCGTTCGACACCGTCTTCGACGTCTACTTCTCCCTCATCGTCCCGGGCATCGCGGGCGACGGTTTCGACGAAGACGGCAACGAGTTGGCGGAAGGGCTCGAGTCCGACCAGCAGGGCACAGGTGGCTCAGGCGGTGAGGGGCAGGTCTCGGCCGAAGAGCTCGCGGAGATGCTGCTCTCGGCGTTGATGAACATGGACCGGGAGCAGCTGCGCAAGATCGCGGCCGCCGCGGTGGCCCGGTTCGCGGGGATGGAGCCGGGTCGTCCCGTCGGTGGGACCTACTACCTATACCGCACCCTCCGACAGCTCGACTACGACGGCCTCGTTGCCAAGATGATGGGCAAGGCCCAGGAGCAGCATCAGAACGACGAAGCCGACGATCTCGACTCCCTCGCCGAACGGTTCCGGCGCGAGGAGTTCGAGGAGCGGCTGAAGATCCTGCGCGATCTCGTCGAGTCGGAGATTCGGCGCCGGCTCGTTGCCGACCGGGGCGCCGAGGCGATGGCGCGTACGTTGCGCAAACCGCTCCCTGAAGACGTCGACTTCATGCACGCGTCGCGCGAGGAGATGCTCGCGCTGCAACGGGCGATCTACCCGCTGACGCGGGCGATGGCGGCACGGCTCGCGCAACGCCGGAAGCGCCGAAACCGGGGAACCCTCGACTTCCGTGCCACCGTGCGGCACTCGCTCTCCTACGGAGGTGTGCCGGCGGAACCGAAGTTCAAGCATCCGCGCCCGTCGCGGCCTGAGATCATGGTCGTGGCCGACATCTCCGGGTCGGTGGCGAGCTTCGCCCGGTTCACGCTGCAGTTCGTCTACGCGATGGCCGCGCAGTTCTCGAAGGTGCGGTCGTGGGTGTTCATCGACGGGATCGACGAGGTCACGCGCTTCTTCCAGGAGTCCGACGAGATCACCGAGGCCGTCCACCGGGTGAACACCGAAGCCGATGTGGTGTGGGTCGACGGCCACTCCGACTACGGCCATGCGTTCGAGGTGTTCCACCAGCGCCACTTCACCGAGATCACCCCGAAGACGTCGGTGATTCTCCTCGGAGACGCGCGCAACAACTACCACGCGTCGGAATCGTGGGTCGTCGACGAGCTGAGCACCCGCGCCCGCCACGTCTACTGGTTGAACCCCGAGCCGCGCGGCTACTGGGACAGCGGCGACTCGATCGTCTCCGAGTACGGCAAGTTCTGCGACGGCGTCTTCGAGTGCCGCAACCTTCGCCAACTCGAACGCTTCGTCACCGACATCGTCGACGGCTGATCTCCTGGTCAGCTCGGGACGCCTCCGACCCACGATGAGTTCGGCGCGTTCCGGCACTCAGGGGCCCACAACGCGCCGAACTCGGGGGGGGCGGGGCGCCTCCGACCCAGGATGAGTTCGGCGCGTTCCGGCACTCATAGGCCCAGAACGCGCCCAACTCGGCGGGTCGGGCCGGGTGGTCAGGCGTCGCGGGGGGCGCGCCACATGGTCCATTCGGGGGGGCCGGCGTCGCCGTCGGGGTGGAGGGTGTCGACGAGGCCGAAGCGGTAGCGGGCGTAGAACGCGAGGTTCCGCTCTCTGTCGGTCTCGAGGTAGACGGGGAGTCCCTCGACGTCGGCGCGTGCGAGCACGGGTTCGAGCAGGCGTCCACCGAGACCCTTGCCCTGGAACTCGGGATCGACGCCGAGCACCGCCAGGTACCAGTGCGTCGCCTTCGGATGCACCTGCTCGACGGCGCGGAGATAGCGCAACGACGGTTGGACGGAGCGGGGGGCCAGCGGGCCGAGCTTGAGCGTGCCGGCCGACTGGCGGAGTTGGCGGAGTGTCGACGGGGGGTAGCGCCCGGGTGGGAGCCACACGGCGGCGCCGAGCACCCGATCGCCGTCGAGCGCGACGAAGACGTTGTGGAAGGCGAGCGCGTCGCGGATCGAAGCCCGGAAGAACGAGCGGAGGATCGACGGGCGCCGCCGGTCGTTCGGGATGCAGTGGACCATCAGCGGCGAGTCGTCGAAGGAACGGGCGAGCATGGTCGTCGTCTCGCGGATCTGCTTGCGGTGGAGCGGCAGGATGCTCGCGTTCACCGCGCGAACCGCGCTTTGTAATCGGCGATCGCCTCGTGATGGTCGACGATCGGTTCCGGATACCCGACTGCGGCGCGCTCGAGCGGGCCGAGGTCATGCACCGAGCCGCCGTCCACCGACGCCAACTCGGCGACGTAGCGCCGGACGTAGACGCCGTCGGGATCGAACCGCTTCGCTTGCACCGTCGGGTTGAAGATGCGATGCGGATTCGTGTCGGTCCCGGTCCCGGCGGTCCACTGCCAGTTGAGGTTGTTGTTGGCGATGTCGCCGTCGATCAGGAGGTCGAGGAAGTGCCCGGCGCCGCGGCGCCAGTCTATGGCGAGGTCCTTGGTGAGGAACGACGCAACGATCATGCGGGCCCGGTTGTGCATGAAGCCCTCGCGGGTGAGTTGGCGCATCCCCGCGTCGACGACCGGGTAGCCGGTGCGCCCTTCGCGCCAGGCCGCGAACGCTTCGTCGTCGACGTTCCAGGTGCCGGGGCGGGGCCGGTAGTCGTTCCCGGCGGCGTCGGGGCGGGCCGCGAGCACCTGGTGGTAGAAGTCGCGCCAACACACCTGGCGGATGAAGGGCTCGGCGCCCGCGCGGCCCCTGAGCTTCGTCACGATCTCGAGTGGCGACAGGCAACCGAAGTGGAGGTCGGCGCTGATCCGCGAGGTCGCGTCGCCCGGGAGGTCGTCGTGACGTTCGCCGTAGGCGGCGAGACCCTTGCGGGTCCACGCGTTCAGACGCGCCCGCGCCGCGGTCTCGCCGCCAGGGGTCAGCTCGGGCGACCGATCGCCCGAGCTGAGGGTACGAAGCTCTGGGATGCTGCCGGGCTCGACACCGTCGGGAAGGGCCAAGCGATCCGGGGTAGTCGCGAGCATACGGCGGGGCGCCTCGAGCCAGCGCCGGTAGTACGGCGTGAACACCTGGAAGTGACCACCGCCTCCGGGTGCGACGGCGCCGGCCGGCACGACCCCGACGCCCTCGTGGCGGTGCACGGTGATCCCTGCTGCCTCGCCTTCGCGTTCCAGCCGGGAGAGCCGCCGACGGGCGAAGCCGCTGACGTCGTCGCTCACGTGGATCTCGCGTGCACCGGAGGCGTGCGCGAGCTGGAGCGCCTCTGCGACCCAGTCACCTCTCCGAACAACGAGTCCGGCGCCGCGCGCGACGAGCGACCCCTGGAGATCGGTCAGCGACTCGACGAGGAAGCCGGTGCGGTTCGGCGCGTTGAACCGGCTCGAGAGGATGGCGTTGTCGAACACGAACGCGGGGACGACGTGCGTCGCCTTCGCGCCCGCGGCGAGCGCCGGATGGTCGTGGACCCGCAGGTCGCGCGTGAACAGCACGATCGCGGTCGCCATCTCCGGACCTTATCCAGCCGGAGTCAACCTCCGATATCAGGCGACCCCGGCCGGGAGGAGCTGCCAGGCGCGCGCCGCGATGCGGGTGATCGCGAAGAGCTGGGCCCGCTCGCGGCGTCGGAACGGACGACCGGCCCGACCGAGGAACAGGATGGCGTCCTGTCCGGGCACCGTCGCGAGCGCGAGATCATCCGGTCCCGTCTCACCCTCGGCGACCATCGGCGACGCCGCGGCACCCGTCGCGAGCGCGACGAGCATGTCCACGCTCGGCTCGACCTCACCGACCGACTCGACGATCTCGCCTCCGCTGAGCAGCGCACCCCAGTCGGTGAGGAACTCGCGTCGGGCGCTCTCGACGAGCCGGGCCCGGAGCTCCGCGACGTCGGCCGCCTCGCAGAGGTCGGCCGCCGACTCGAGTGCGTCGAGGCGCGGGTCGGGGAAGGCCGCGACGATCCGGACCTCCTCGACCGAGGCACCGTCGACCTCTTCGACCTCTTTCACGAGGAGGTTCAGGAGGTCGAGGTCGGGGAGCTCCACCGCGAACTCGTCGACCGCGACGTCGAGGCCGCGTTCGAGGACGTCGACCCCGATGATGTCGCCGCGCATCGCGCCGATCCGGGAGGCGACGAGACCGAGAGCACCCGGTCGATCGGGGAGCCAGACGCGCACCAAGACGTGCGCCGGCCCGGGGCGGGGCTCGTTCATGGGGTCAACCTAGGGGGTGGGCGTGACGGGAGTGTTTCACCGTCGTGAAGGCCGGATCGCGTCGATGCGGCCCGTAGACTCGGGTGATGCCGCGCCCCGACCAGGAGCGGATCGGTGTGCTCGGTGGCACCTTCGATCCCGTGCACACCGCCCACATCGTCGCCGCGGGCGACGTTCTCACCACACTCCGTCTCGACCGGGTGCTCTTCGTGGTCGCCGGCGATCCGTGGCAGAAGCGGGGGAAGGTCGCCGCCGCCGCGGCCGACCGCCTCGCCCTGGTGGAACTCGCGCTCGAGGGGATCGACGGGCTCGACGTCAGCGCGGTCGAGATCGAGTCGGGGCGGGCCTCGGTGACCGCCGACACCCTCGAGGTCCTGGCCGCCCCTGGTCGGACGCTGTTCCTGATCCTCGGCGCCGACGCGGTCACGAACATGTCGACCTGGCGACGGCTCGACGACACCCGTGCCCTGGCGACGGTGGTCGTGGTCGAACGGGCCGGCGAGCAAGCCGTTGTCCCACCGGGTGAGGGCTGGCAGGTCGAGCACGTCCGGATCCCGAGACTCGACATCTCCTCGACCGACATCCGCGAGCGGCTGGCGTCGGGACGACCGATCGACGGGCTCGTCCCCCCGGCAGTGGTCCGATCGATCCGGGCCCGCGATCTCTACACTCGTCCTTGATGGCTGCGGGAGACGTGGAACCGACCGTCACCGGCCGTGAACCCCCCGGCCGTGAACCGACCGACGCTCCGGGCGATCCCGGCGAAGGGGGCCGCCAGTCCCGACGGGAACGTCGTCGCCGCGCCGATCGCAAGCGGCGCATCCTCTTCGTCGTTCCCTCGGTCGCGATCGCGGTGTTCGGCGTGTTCTTCATCGGCCAGATCGCGCGGGACTCCGGCGACGACTCCGGTTCCGCGCCGGCCGACAACGTCGACGCGGGCCAGGTCGCCTCTGGCGCCGACACGTTGCTCCTCGAGCACCGGGCGTCCGACGGTCGGGCCGACCTGCTCGTCGTCGTGGGTCCCGGCGCCGATGGGGGTTCGTCGGTCCTCCTCGTGCCGTCGGGCACGCTCTCCGACGTCCCGTCACTCGGGATCCAGGCGCTGTCCGACGTCCCGACGCTCGGTGAAGCCGGGTTGCTCACCACCACCGTCGAGAACCTGCTGGGCATCGACATCGCGTCGACGGCGACGGTCGACGACGCCGCGCTGGTGGCCGCGTTGGCACCGGCCGCGCCCATCCCCGTCGACTTGCAGCAAGAAGTCGAGATCACCACGCCGGGAGCCGAGGCGATCATCCCGGCCGGCCGGCAGTCGCTGTCGGCCGAGGACGCGGCGCGGGTGCTCACTGCCCCGGAGTCGGGCGGGGAGATCGAGCACCTCGTGACGGTGCAGGCCGTGCTCGACGGCTGGATGACCCGGCTGCGCAACGACGACGTCGCCGAGGCGACGCTGGCCGTGCGACCCGACCTCGCTGCCCTCGTCGACGCCGCCGACCGGCCCGTGCGCGTGGGGAGCCTTCCCGTCGACTCGCTCGCGACGCCCGGCGGTGATCGATTCGAGGTCCGCACCGACGATCTCGAGCGCTACATCCGACGGGCCTTCCCCGGGGCGCTCCTGGGGATCGACGGTCGGCGGCCCCGGGTCGAGATCCTGAACGGGACCGGCGCAGTCGGGGTCACCCAGGGTGCCGCCCGACGGGTCGTCCCGGCCGGCGGTCGGGTCGCGCTCACCGGCAACGTCCCCGGGTTCGACGTGGCCGAGACCCAGGTCGTCTACTACCGAGATCGCGACCGCGCCGCGGCCCAGCGGCTCCTCGAGGCGCTCGAGTGTGGGAGCCTACGGCGGGCCAACAAGCCGATCGACGTGGTCGACGTGACCGTCATAATCGGGGCAGACTGCCCCGACATCTAGTCGACCGAGTCGACCATTCCCGCAGGAGACGCAGCGAAGCCGACGGTCACGGACCATGCCGGTAGGTTGGTGGGCGATCGAGTCGGCGCAGCGGAGTCGACCATTTCCGGAGGAGCACGTCACGGACGCCAAGCAACGAGCCGTCACCGCCGCGCTGGCGGCCGACGACAAGCAGGCCGTGGATCCGATCGTGCTCGAGGTCGGCGAGATCATCGCCATCACCGAGTACTTCGTGATCACCGGCGCGCCGAACGGCCGCCAGGTGCGCACGATCGTCGAAGAGGTCGAGCGCCGCATCAAGGACGAGTCCGGGGAGTCGCCCCGCAGCATCGAGGGCATGTCCGACGCGACGTGGGTCCTGCTCGACTACGGCGACGTGATCGTCCACGTCTTCCTCGGCGACGCCCGGGAGTACTACGACCTGGAACGACTCTGGGCCGATGCCCCGCGTGTCGCCTGGAGCCCGCCCCGCGAAGCCGCGGGGTAGCGATCCGGCGGTGCGACCGTCAGCCGAGATAGGGGCGGGTCGGGATCCCGTGCGCGGCGAGGCCGTCCTTGATCTCGCGCACCCCGAGGTTCCGTTCGAAGCGGGGTGAGTAGAGGATCGAGCTGATGATCGCCGCCGACGCGCCGCCGGCGGTGAGTCCGTCGGCGATGTGCTCCACGGTGCCGGCTCCTCCCGACGCGATCACCGGTACGTTCACCGAGTCGGCGACGGCGCGGGTGATGTCGAGGTCGTAGCCCGACGCGGTGCCGTCGCGATCGATGCTGTTGACGCAGATCTCGCCGGCCCCGAGGTCGGCGCCCCGCTGCACCCACTCGATCGCGTCCATGCCGGTGGCGGTGCGGGCGCCGTCGACGAAGACCTCGTAGCCGCTCGGGATCCCCGGTCGGATGCCGACGTCCTTCACCTGGGTCGACAACACGATGCACTGGCGGCCGAACGCCTCCGCGCCCTGGCGGATGATGTCGGGATCGCGTACGGCCATCGAGTCGACGCTGATCTTCTCCGCGCCGGCCTTGAGGACCTCGAACATGTCGTCGATGGAGCGGATCCCCCCGCCGACGGTGAACGGCACGAACACCCGTCGGGCGACGGCGCGCACGGTGTCGAGGTCGATCTGGCGGCGTTCGGAGCTGGCGGTGATGTCGTAGAAGACGATCTCGTCGATCTGGTCGTCGTAGAGGCGGGTCGCGAGCTCGTCGGCCGCGGCGACGTCGATGTTGTCCTGGAACTGTTGCGCCTTCGTGACCCGACCCGCGATCACGTCGAAGCAGGCGACGACCCGCTTGGTCAGCACGACGGCCTCCAGACGGCGAAGTTCGTGAGCAGCTGGAGGCCGAGCTGGCCGCTCTTCTCGGCGTGGAACTGGGTGGCCGCGATGTTGCCCCGGGCCGCCATCGAGCAGAACTCGATGCCGTAGTCAGTGGTCGCGAGCACGTCGGCGGCGTGGGCCGGGTCGGCATAGAACGAGTTCACGAAGTAGCAGAACGCGGGTCGGGCCACGTCGGCCCAGAGCGGGTGCTCACGGGTCGGCTGCACCTCGTTCCAGCCGATCTGGGGTACCCGCTGGGTGTCGCTGAATCGACGGACCCGGCCGGGTATCCAGCCCAACCCGTCGACGTCGCCTTCCTCGCTGTGGTCGAAGAGCACCTGGAGCCCGATGCAGATCCCGAGGAACGGCACCCCCGCGCCGAGGACCCGCTCGGTGAGCGGTTCGATCAGGTCCGACTCCCGCAACGAGTCGAGCGTGGCCTTCGCCGCGCCCACCCCGGGCAGGATGATCCGTTCGGCGCCCTCGACGTCGGCCGCGGTCGACGCCAGCCGACAGGCCACACCGATCCGCTCGAGCGCGAACATCACGCTCGGCGCGTTGCCGGCCCGGTAGTCGACGACGTGGATCAAGGACTCGCTCATCGGGGCCGAGTCTACGGACGGCGTGACCCGCCACCCGACTCGATTCAGACCCCGTGGTGGGCGTACAGATGCTGCCGGCAGACGCCGTGCGCCCGTCGGGGCTCCTCGCATCCTTCGACGGTGCACGGCCGGACCCGCTTGGCGTGGTGCTCCCAGTACTCGAGGAGCGCGGCGCGCCACACCGCGTATTGCTGGCGCTTGTGCGACACCGGCAGGTGTTCGTCCATGAACGGGATGGTCACCGCCAGGTGATCCCGCAACGACTGGACGGCGAAGATGACCTCGTCGTCGTACTCCGGTTTGCGGCGTGCCGATCGGGTCAATCCGCCTACCCCGAAGAAGCCGAGCAGCGCCTCGCACGTCTGACCATCGAGCGCGCCCAGGGCGACGGCGAAACGGAACCTCGGCGGCTCACCCGAGCACACGAAGGTGCCTTCTGCCGCAACGAACCCACCGATGAATGCGGCGCCGTCAGTAACCGGTCGCACGGTAGTAGTGGCTCCGACAGAGTTTCCGGCCGCGCACCGGCTTCCCGCATCCCGGAATGCAACAGGGCGAAGGACCGCGGCCGTATTGGCTCGGACGTCGGACCTCGTAGTCGACCAGCTCGGCGCGCCATCGCTCGAACTGCTCGCGCTTCCGGCATGGCAGCAGGTACCGCTCAGCGAATGGGATCGTGGCCGCTCGGTGGACCGCGGCCGACGAGATCGAGAGCTCGGAGATGGGTTGCCAGCTGGCATTTCGAGCGGGGAGGTCGCGGAGCGTGCCGGCACCGAGGAACCCCTGAAGTGTCTCGAGCAGCAGCCGGTCACGTCGGGCCACGCTGACTCCGAACTTGAACCGCAGCCGGGCGCTTCCGTCTCGCGTGAACGCCTGCCGGCGGTCGACGATCGAGAACCAGCCCTCGCCCGCAACGAAGCCACCGAGCGTGAATCCAAGAACACTCTGAGTGGAGCTGATCGGTTTCGAACCGACTGCCTCGTCCATGCCATGGACGCGCTCTACCAATTGAGCTACAGCCCCAGGGACGAAGAGCGTACCAGCCGACGTTCTCGACTCGAGCCTCTGGCAGACCGAACACATGTGCGAGACCGTAACGAGAGGGTGGGACAACAACGACAGGGGAGCGTTGGCGCGCCTCGTACGCTGAGAGGCGATGAGCGACGTACCGAAGCACCGATACACAGCCGCCCTCGCGAACGAGATCGAGCGCAAGTGGCAGGACCGCTGGGAGTCCGAGCACATCTTCTGGGCCCCGAACCCGTCGGGGGCCCTCTCCGAGGGATTCGACCGGTTCGCCGACCGCGAGAAGCTCTACGTGCTCGACATGTTCCCGTACCCGAGCGGGGCCGGTCTCCACGTCGGCCACCCGCTGGGCTACATCGGCACCGACGTCTACGCCCGGTTCAAGCGGATGACGGGCTTCAACGTTCTCCACGCGATGGGTTACGACGCGTTCGGGCTCCCCGCCGAGCAGTACGCGGTGCAGACCGGCCAGCACCCCCGGGTCACGACCGAGGCGAACATCGCCAACATGCAGCGCCAACTGCGGGCGCTCGGCCTGGGTCACGACTCCCGTCGGGGAGTGAACACCACTGACGTCTCGTACTACCGCTGGACGCAGTGGATCTTCCTGCAGATCTTCGACGCCTGGTACGACGACGACGCCCAGCGGGCCCGTCCGATCAGTGAGCTGATCCCGGTCCTCGAAGCCGACCCCGAGATCTCCTGGGTCGATCTCGACCCGGTCGCGCGGCGGACGCTCGTCGACTCCTACCGGCTCGCGTACCTGTCGGAGCAGCCGGTGAACTGGTGCCCGGCGCTCGGCACCGTGCTCGCGAACGAGGAGGTCACGGCCGAGGGTCGCAGTGAACGGGGGAACCATCCCGTCTACCGCCGGCCGATGAAGCAGTGGATGCTGCGGATCACCGCGTACAACGATCGGCTCCTCGCCGACCTCGATCTCCTCGATTGGCCCGAGTCGATCAAGACGATGCAACGCAACTGGATCGGTCGCAGCGTCGGCGCCGAGGTCGACTTCGCGGTCGAGGGCCACGAAGACGTCGCGATCACGGTGTTCACCACCCGGCCCGACACGCTGTTCGGAGCCACCTACATGGTGCTCGCGCCCGAGCACCCGCTGGTCGACGAGATCGTCGCGTCGGAGTGGCCCGACGCGACGCTGATGCCCGACATCGACGACATCCCGCTCGCGTGGAAGGGCATCTTCGGCATCGACAACCTCCCGGCCGAGGCGATCCGCCGCTACCGCGAGTTCGCCGACCACAAGAGTGAGCTCGAACGCCAGGCCGAAGGGCGCGAGAAGACGGGCGTGTTCACCGGGGCCTTCGCGATCAACCCGACCAACGGTGCGCGTATCCCGATCTTCGTGGCCGACTACGTGCTCATGGGGTACGGCACGGGCGCGATCATGGCCGTCCCCGCGCACGACGAACGCGACTTCGAGTTCGCGCGGGAGTTCGAGCTCCCGATCGCCGGTGTGATCCGCCCGCCCGATGTGTGGTTCGAAGCGCGCGACCTCGCGCCCGATGCGCCGGCCGGCACCTGGCCCGATGCGTTCACCGGCGACGGCGTCGCCATGAACTCGGGGAACGAGCGCGTCTCGCTCGACGGTCTCACGGTCGCCGACGCCAAGGTCGCGATCAACGCATGGCTCGAGGCGGAGACCCTCGGCGCCCCGACCGTCACCTACAAGCTGCGTGACTGGCTCTTCAGCCGCCAGCGCTACTGGGGTGAGCCGTTCCCGATCGTCTACGACGAGCACGGGCTGCCCGTCGCGCTGCCGGAATCGATGCTCCCCGTGGAGCTTCCCGAGATCGTCGACTTCGCACCGCGCATCGTCGAGCACGATGAGGAGAGCCTGCCCGACCCGCCGCTCGCGCGCGCCGAAGACTGGGTGACGCTCGAGGCGGATCTCGACATCCCGGCCTGGGCCGGCGGCTCCGCGGGCACGAAGACCTACCTGCGCGAGCTGAACACGATGCCCCAGTGGGCCGGTTCGTGTTGGTACTACCTGCGCTACCTCGACCCGACCAACGAGAACGAGATGGTGTCGGCCGAGGCCGAGCGGTACTGGATGGGGACCGGAAACGGCGGCATCGACCTCTACGTCGGCGGCGTCGAGCACGCGGTCCTCCACCTCCTCTACGCGCGCTTCTGGCACAAGGTGCTCGCCGACCTGGGGAAGGTGCACACCCCCGAACCGTTCAGGCGGCTGTTCAACCAGGGCTACATCCAGGCCTACGCCTACTCCGACGAGCGCGGCGTCTACGTCGAGGCGTCGGAGGTGGAGGAGCGCGACGGCGGGTTCTTCCTCGACGACGCGCCGGTCGACCGCGAGTACGGGAAGATGGGCAAGAGCCTCCACAACGTCGTCACCCCCGACGACGTCTACGAGCAGTACGGCGCCGACACGTTGCGGCTCTACGAGATGTTCATGGGCCCGCTCGACGCGAGCCGGCCGTGGAACACCAACGACATCATCGGCGTACACCGGTTCCTGCAGCGGTTGTGGCGCAACGTGATCGACGAGGAGACCGGTGCGGCGAGAGTCGGCGCGGCGCCGGCCGACGACGAGACGCGCCGTCTCTTGCACCGCACGATCGACGCAGTTGCGCACGACATGGACGACCTCGGCTACAACACCGCGATCGCGCGGCTCTTCGAGCTCAACAACCACTTGACGCATGTTGTCGCAGAGCGGGGCGATGCACCGGAAGAGGTCGTCGTCCCGTTGGTGCTCATGACGGCGCCGCTCGCGCCGCACGTCGCCGAGGAGCTCTGGGAACGCCTCGGTCACGACGAGTCGCTCGCGTTCACCGACTTCCCGGCCGCCGACCCGGCACTGCTCGTCGACGAGATGGTCGAGATCCCGGTGCAGATCAGGGGCAAGGTGCGCGCCCGCGTGCAGGTACCCGCCGACGCCGACGACGCCGCGACCGAGGCCGCGGCGCGGGCCGACGCGCGCATCACCGAGCTGCTCGCCGGTGCGACCGTCCGCAAGGTGATCGTCGTGCCCGCCAAGCTCGTCAACTTCGTGACCGGGTAGTCCGCTGGTGAGTCGGGCCGTGGCGGCTCGTCGCTTGACGCCCGAGGAACGGGTGTCGTTCGTGCACGTCCCGCCGCTTGACCGGGCGCGGGCCCGGGTGGTGGTCGTGGGATGGCTCACGCCCGGGACCGCCGCCATGACGCTCGGTCGCTGGATCCTCCTCCGGCGGGGCCAGGAGCAGGACCGCGGATTGCTCGCGCACGAGATGGTGCACGTGCGCCAGTGGCGGGAGCGGGGCGTGGTCGGGTTCATCGTGGCGTATGTGGGCGAGTACCTCCGAAGTCGCCGGCGCGGGCTGGGGCACTGGGCTGCTTACCGGGCGATCTCCTTCGAGGTCGAGGCGCGGACCCTTTCCGCCGGGCTCGACGCGGGGTAGGTTCTGGTCCGCCTCCCCGCGACTTCCTCCTGTCGGTTCCGCGCGCCCGCAGGAGGACACCGTGTCTGCATCCGATCCCACCCGGTCACCGCTCGACCGCCCGCCCGTGCACGAGCCCGCCACGTCGTTCGAGTTCTGGGGGCGTGACCGCAGTGCGTTCGGCCGGCCACCGGGGGTCCGCTGGTTCGAACGCCTCCGCGACGACCCGCGGATCGGGGTGGCGGCGCTGCTCGCCACCGCGCTCGTCGCGGGCGTCCTCTGGTACCGGATCGGCATCGACGCGGCCGACGAACCGGTGGGCGCGTCGACGACATCGCCCGCCACGGAGCAGGTCACGCCGTCGACGACGCGGGTCGCCGCGCGGGCCGACGGCGCCGGCGACGAAGACGGCGGCGGCGGCGAGACCGAACCCGCCGGCGGCGATGTGGTGGTCCACGTCGCCGGCGCGGTGGTCCGACCGGGGATCGTGCGGCTCCACACGGGGGATCGCGTCGCCGACGCGCTCGAGGGCGCGGGCGGCGCGGTTCCCGGCGCGGCGCTCGACCAGTTGAACCTCGCCGCGAAGGTCGCCGACGGGCAGTGGATCGGGGTGGGCCTACCCGGCCAGGCCCTCATCGCGCCCGGGTCGGCCTCCACCGGTGGCGCAGCCCCAGGGGGAACGGCTGCGGGCACCGACGGTCTCGCCGGCACCGGTGGCCCGGTGAACCTCAACACCGCGACCCAGGCCGAGGTCGAGCTGCTCCCCGGGATCGGGCCGGTTCTCGGCGCCGCGATCCTGCGCGAACGTGACGAACGCGGCGGGTTCCGTTCGGTCGACGAGCTCCGCAGCGTCCGGGGGATCGGGGAGAAGCGGTTCGCCGATCTGCGCGACCTCGTCACCGTCTGAGTGGCCTTTCCCCGAGGCCCGTTGCTGCTGCTCGCCGGCGTCGGTGCGGGCGTGGCCGCCGGAGAGTGGGCCGGTGGTCACGCCGCACGCGCCGAGCTGTTCGCAGGGATCGTGCTCGCGACGCTCGCGCTCGTCGACGTGGCCGCGCGCGGCGTTGCCGCCGACCGACTGACGCTGCGCCGGCGCGCGGGTCGGCTGACGGTCGGAGTCCTGGCGATGATCCTGCTCGGGTCGGCATCGATGCAGCGCGCCCTCAACGGGCTCGAGCACTCGCAGCTCGCCGAACGCGTGGCGACCTACCGGTCCGACGTGGTGCGGGTCACGCTCACCGAAGATCCGGGTGGGCCGACCCGCTTCGTCGTCGACGCCCTCGGTCGGGTCGAAGGCCGGACCGTCCTGGTCGTTGCCCGGGGTGACGCGGCCGGGCGGATGCGAATCCTCTCGGCCGGCGACCAGGTGGTGCTCCGGGGTTCGTTCCGACCGCTGTCGGGGTGGGACACCCGGGAGCGGTGGCGTCACGCGGTCGGCGCGTTCGAGGCGATCGACCTGCTCGACGCGGCCGGACCGTCGTCACCGCTCACCCGCCTCGCCAACCGGCTCCGCGCGCTGGTGCTCGCCGGCACCAACCTCGCGCCGGCCTCGGAACGCGCGCTGCTCGCGGGCTTGCTGCTCGGTGACACCCGGTCCATTCCGCGGTCGACCGTCGAGGAGTTCCGGGCATCGGGGCTCACCCACCACCTTGCCGTGTCGGGAGAGAACGTCGCGTTCGTGCTCGCGCTCGTCGGTCCGCTCCTGCGGCGCCTGGGTTTCCGCGGCCGATTCGTCGCGGGTCTCGCGGTGATCGTCGTGTTCGGCACCATGACGCGGTGGGAGCCGTCGGTGCTACGCGCGGTGACGATGGCGGGGATCGCGATGTTCGCGGGCTTTCTCGGCCGGCCCGCCGAGGGACTTCGCCTGCTCGTGCTCGCGGCGGCGGGACTGCTGCTCGCGGATCCCTTCCTGGTCCACTCGGTCGGGTTCGTCTTGTCGTGCGGCGCGACGGTGGGGATTGCCCTCCTGTCGGCTCCGATCGCAGCCCGGCTCCCCGGTCCCAGCGCGTTGCGCGATCCACTCGCCGTCACCGTCGCCGCGCAGATCGGTGTCGCGCCGGTGCTCATCCCCGTCTTCGGCGACCTCCCGCTCGCGTCGCTCCCGGCCAACGTGCTCGCGGCGCCGCTCATGGGTCCGATCACGATCGGTGGCCTCGCCGCGGGGACGATCGGCGGCGTGACCCGCACCTTCGCCCCCGGCTTCTCGGCGGTGCTGCTCGCGCCGGTGGTGGCGCTGGTACAGGCGCTCCAGGGGATCGCGGCGGCCACGTCGCTCGTGCCGTTCCGCATCGACGGCCGGACCGCCGTGGGTCTGGTCGCGGTCGGCTGCGGGGGGCTCGGTTGTCGCGTCATCCTCCGGGGACTCGCCCGACGGCCCACCGGTAGGCTCGATCCGGTGCAGTCCCCCCGAGCGCGACTCCCTCGACCATGACCGCGTACCGCCTCGGCGATCAGGTCCACGACGTCACCGGCCGCACCCTGGTGATGGGAATCCTCAACCGCACGCCCGACTCCTTCTACGACGCCGGACTCACCTACGAGCTCGACGCGCTCGTGCGCCGGGCCGAGCAGCTGGTGGTCGACGGCGCCGATCTGCTCGACGTGGGTGGGGTGAAGGCCGGGCCCGGACCCGAGGTCGGTGAGGCCGAGGAGCTCGAGCGTGTCGTCCCGGCGATCGATGCGATCCACTCCCGCCTCGACGTCGCGATCTCGGTCGACACCTGGCGGGCGAGTGTGTTGGCCGAAGCGTGCCGTGCCGGTGCGGTCGTCGGGAACGACATCAGCGGGTTCGCCGACGCGGAGTACCTCCCGGCCGCGGCCGCGGCGGGTGCTTCGGTCGTGGCCACCCACATCCGGCTCCGGCCGCGTGTTGCCGATCCCGATCCGCAGTACGACGATCTCGTGGCCGACGTGACCCGCTTCCTGCTCGATCGGGCCCACCGGGCCGAGGCTGCCGGTCTCGCGCCGGAGCAGATCTCGATCGACGCGGGGCTCGATCTCGGCAAGACCCCTGCGCAGAGCGCGGTGTTGCTCCGTGAGAGCGAGGTCCTCGCCGCTACCGGCTACACGCTGCTACTCTCCGCTTCGAACAAGCGGTTCCTCGGTGAGCTCCTCGACCTGCCGATCGACGATCGGCGCGACGTGTCGCTCGCGGCCGTCGCGTTCGGTGTTGCGCACGGATGTCGGATCGTGCGCGTGCACGACGTCGCCGGAACGGTGCGGGTCTGCCGCATGGTCGAAGCGATCCTGAGTCGCGCCGCTGACGGTGCGCCGGGTCCGGCAACGGCGTCGCGAGCACCGGAGGGCGCGCGATGAGTTCGCTCCACCTGATCAAGGCGACCGATCCGTCGCTGCGGGTCGACGCGCTCGACGCGTTGGTCACGGAGCTCCTCGACGGCGACGACCGCTCGTTCGCACTCGAGGAGTTCACCGTCGCGGGTCGACGGGCGGCCGGCGACGACGATCGAGGTGGGGAAGGTGCGGCGACCGAGCGCGACGACGGTGGCGTCGTCGTGGCGATCCTCAACGCCGCGCAGAGTCCGCCGTTCATGACCGCGCGTCGGGTGGTCGTCGTGCGCGACTACGAGCAGATCCCTGCGGCCGAGGTCGCGCCCCTCGTCGCGTACCTCGCCGACCCGCTCGACACGACCGCCCTCGTGTTCGTAGCCGGAGGTGGGCGGGTCCCGAAGGCGTTGGCCGACGCGCTCAAAGCCGCCGGAGCCGAGACCGTCGGGCCCGATTCGGAGAAGACGGTCGACGTGCTCGCACAGGCAATCGGCGCGGCTGACCTCGAGCTGAGTGCCGAGGCGAGCGCGCTCGTCGCGACGCACTTCGGCGACGACGCGGGACGCGTCGGCGGTCTCGTCGAGCTCCTCGCCGGCACCTACGGCCCGGGCGCGAGCCTCGGGGCCGACGAGGTCGAGGCGTACCTCGGCGAGGTGGGTTCGGTTCCGGTCTGGCAGCTCACGAACCGGATCGAGGAGGGCGACGTGGGGGTCGCGCTCGCCACCCTGCACCGCATGCTCACCGCCACGACCGCCCGCGAGCCCAAGCCGATGCACCCGTTGCAGGTGATGGGACTCCTGCACAGTCGGTACAAGAAGCTGTTGAAGCTCGACGATCCGGGGATCGCGACCGTCGACCAGGCCCACGCGGCGCTCGGGGGGAAGGGGAGCACCTTCCCGGCCAAGAAGGCGCTCGAGGCCACCCGGGCGCTCGGCACCGAAGGCCTCCGGCGCGCCGTCGACCTGTTGCACCAGGCCGACCTCGACCTCAAAGGAGCGAGCGGACTCCCGCCCGAGACCGTGATCGAGGTCCTCGTCGCCCGCCTCACGGGCCTGTCGGGCCGCTCCCGTCGCGGCTCCGGCTCCCGCCGCCCCGCCGCCGCCCGCCGTTAGGAGAAGGAGCGGAGCAGGCGGACAGTCGGCGCGGGCGCTGAGCGGGTGGGCGATCGAGCCGGCGGAGCCGATTCGACCATCAGAGAAGGTCGACCATCAGAGAAGGTCGATCGGGATCCCGAGGCGAGCGGATTCCAGGGCGCCGTTCAGGGCGGTCATCACGGTGTGCGCGGTGTCGCCGTCCATGACCGGCGTGTCGACGCGACCACGGAACAGGTCGACGAGATGGCGGGTCGACGCCGCGAATCCCGCGTCGCCGCCGTCGTCGATCGCGTGGAACGCACGGATCTCACCGTCGCGGTACACCTCGACCGACGGTTCCTGCCGACCGAACGACGAGATGCGGTTGCAGCGGACCGAACCGAGGTCGCCCGTCACCTCGACGCGCTCGTCGCACGAGTAGAAGTCGGACTTGAAGTAGGTCTTCACCGCGAGCGTGAGATCGAGCACGCCGCGGAGGCCGGTGTCGTGTTCCCACACGAGGGTCGCCGGGGCGTCGAGCGCGTAGCCCGGCGCGACCTCGGTGCTCCCGATCCAGCCGAAGATGCGCCGGATCGGCCCGAACATCCACACGGCCATCGCGAGCTGGTGCCAGCCGTGGTCGAAGACGAGCATCCCGCGTCCGTCGCGCGTCTGCTCGAACTGCCACTCCATGCTCGACGGCATCACGTCCCAGCCACCGCGACCGGTGTTCACGATCTTCATGTGCAATCCGACGGGCGCGCCGATCTCGCCCGAGTCGACGATGTCGCGCAGCTGCACGAGGGGCGGGTAGAAGATGTAGTCCTCGAGGATGCGGAGCATCACGCCGTTGCTCCGAGCCGCGGCGACGATGCGCGCGCTGTCGTCGAGGGTGCGCGCGATCGGCTTCTGCAGCTGCACCGCGAACCCGGCGTCGAGCACCGCCACCGCCACCTCGGCGTGCGCCGGGGTGGGAACGAGCACGTCGACCACGTCGGGCCCGACGGCCAACGTGTCGTCGAGCCGGTCGGTGCGGAGCGCGTCGGGGAACTCCGGCGCCCAGCGATCGAGCCGACCAGGGTTCCGGTCGCACAGCGCGACGACCTCGATGTCGGGGTGCGCGAGGTATGTGGGGAGGACGAGCTCGGCGATCTGGCCCGACCGACAACGGCGATCCGGATCGGCCGACCGGTGACCGGCTCCGGTGTGGTCACGGGCCCGGTCCGGATAGCGATCGAGCTGGCGGGCTCAGTTGGCCTTGTTGGCGCGCTTCATGAGGCGTGACGTGCGACGCGACGCCTGACGCTTGTGGATCACGCCCTTGGAGCCGGCCATGTCGAGGCGCTTCTGGGCCATGCGGACCGGATCTTCGGTCTCGCCGCCACCGTCGGCGATTGCCGCGTCGACGTTCTTGACCCGGGTCTTCAACTCGGTTCGGGTCGCGAGGTTCCGGACCCGACGGGTCTCGTTCTGCAGGTTTCGCTTCTTCTGCTGCTTGATGTTCGCCATGCGCGTTGGGGCTCCCAGAACTTTCCGACGGTCGGATCAGGGTAGCAGCAGGGTGTCGGAGCCGGTCGATCGCCCACCCCGAGACCGCCGGTCGACGCGTCCGTCCGCGAGAATGACCCTGTGACCCCCCTGGAACAGCTGCGCTGCATCTCGATCATCGCCCACATCGACCACGGGAAGTCGACCCTGGCCGACCGCTTCCTCGAGCTCACCGGAGCGGTCGAGATGCGAGACATGCGGGCCCAGTACCTCGACTCGATGGACATCGAG
>JBBRHS010000011.1:0-19016 GCA_038222385.1 Acidimicrobiia bacterium | reverse complement strand
GGGGACATTGTGCGGGTGCTCGAAGCCGGTCCGATTTCCACCGAGCTCTGTGGCGGAACGCACGTGCATGCGCTCGGGTTCATCGGGCCGGTGAAGATCGTCAGCGAAGGGTCGATCGGTTCCAACCTCCGCCGGATCGAGGCGGTCACGGGCGACGTCGCCCTCGCCCGGATCCACGACGAGGAGGTCCAGTTGCGTACCGCGGCCGAGCTGCTGCACGTCGCGCCCGGCGAGATCTCGGAACGGGTCGAGAAGCTGCTCGCCCAGGTGAAGGAGCTGCAGACGGAGCTCGACACGGCCCGGGCCCGCCAGGCCGGCGCCGAAGCGGGTGAGATCGCGGCAGCTGCGGTCGATCATGTCGTCGCGCAGCGCCGCGACGGGCTCGACAACGAGGACCTCCGCCGCCTCGCGATCGCGACCCGTGATGCGCTCGGTTCCGGAGTCGTGGTGCTCGCCGGCGTCGGCGCCGACGGCACCAAGCCTGCGATCGTCGTCGCGGTGTCGAAGGATCTCGTCGAGGGCGGCGCGTCGGCGGCGGAGATCGCGAAGCCGGCCGCGAAGATCCTGCAGGGCGGAACGGGCAAGGATGCCAACCTCGCGGTCGGCGGCGGGAAGAACCCGGCGGGAGTCGACGAAGCCGTCGCGGTGGCACGGAAGCTGGCGGAGGAGGCCGTAGGCTCGATCGGATGAGCGGAGAGCCCGTCGACTCGGGATCGCCATGAGTCGGATCCTGGGCGTCGACCTCGGGTCCCGCCGGATCGGACTCGCGCTCTCCGACCCGCTCGGGATCACCGCGAGCCCGTTGCGGGTGCTCGAACGGGGTGCGGCGCACGAGGTCGACCACCGGGTCATCGTCGACCTCGCCCGGGAGGTCGAGGCCGGCTGCATCGTCGTGGGGTTGCCGCGCGCACTGTCGGGAAAGTCGGGGCCGGCCGAGCGGGCCACGTTGGTCGAGGTCGAGGAGCTCCGCGTCGTCGCCGGCCCGGACCTGCCGGTCGAGACCCACGACGAACGGTTCACGACCGTGATCGCGCAGAAGGTGCTCATCGACGCCGATGTCCGGCGCAAGGAACGCAAGCAGGTCGTCGACAAGGTCGCGGCTGCCGTGATGCTCCAGGGCTACCTCGAGGCGCGATCGTGACCGACATCACCGAGCCGCCCGTGAGCGCAGCGGAGCCGCCGGACAGTCCGCGCGGAACGCCGACCGGTGAGCGATCGAGGCGGCGCAGCGGAGCGAACCGAAGAGGAGGCCGGATCGCGGCGGTCATGGCGGTGCTCGTGGCGTTGCTGCTCGTGCCGCTGATCGCGGCGGGGGCGTGGGTCTACTTCCAGCTGCACCCCCGGAGCACGCCGGGCGATCGAGTCGTCGTGACGGTGCAACCGGGGTGGGGGACGAGCCAGATCGGCGACGAGCTCGCGCGCACCGGCGTTGTCGGTTCGGGGCTCGTGTTCCGCCTGTGGGAGCGGGATTCTCGATTCACGGCCGGCGTCTACGAGCTGCAGGAGAACTTGGGCGTGACCGACGCGGCCGCGGCGATGCGGTCGGGTCCGGCCCACGCGCCGCAGGTGGGTGTGCTCCCGGGGCTGACCCTCGACGAGGTCGGCGACCGGGTGGCCGGGATCAGGCGCTTCTCGAAGGAACGGTTCATGGGCATCGCGACCGACGGGGAGGT
Source organism: Acidimicrobiia bacterium (assembly GCA_038222385.1). Lineage (GTDB taxonomy): Bacteria > Actinomycetota > Acidimicrobiia > IMCC26256 > JANYLB01 > JANYLB01. Next base: position 17,343 of record JBBRHS010000011.1, on the reverse strand, counting down.
CCGGTCGGTGTTCGAGCCCGTGGGGATCAAGACCCTCGAAGGGTTGCTCTGGCCCGACTCGTATCCGGTGCGGGCCGACCAGACCGAGCTCGGGCTGACCGCGGCGATGACCCGCGCGTTCGACGATCGCGCCACCGAGCTCGGGATCGTCGACGCCGCGACGCGGCTCGGCATCACCCCGTACGAGGTCATCATCGTGGCGTCGCTGGTGCAGCGGGAAGCCAAGCTCGACGAGGACCGCCCCTTGATCTCCGCGGTGGTCTACAACCGGCTGCAGGCCGGCATGCCTCTGCAGATCGATGCCACCACGCAGTACGCCGACAAGGTCGGCAACCCGGCGTACGACACCTACCAGATCCCCGCGTTGCCGCCCACCCCGATCTCCACGGTCAGCGCGAGCTCGCTGCGGGCCGCGATGAACCCGGCCGACGTCCCCTACCGCTTCTACGTGCTGTCCGACGCCAACGGCAAGCACACCTTCTCGGAGACCTACGAGGAGCACCTGCGCAACGTCGACGCGGCGCGGGACAAGGGCCTGCTGTGAGCAAGTTGTCGCCGCGTCACATCACTGCGCACACGAGAGTCGCCGGCGTGATCGGCGATCCCGTCGCCCACTCCCTCTCGCCGGCGATCCACAACGCGGCCTACCGCGCGCTCGGACTCGACTGGGTCTACGTGGGTCTGCCCGTCCCTGCGGGGCGCGGCCACGAGGCGATCCGGGCGCTCCCCGTGCTGGGCATCGCCGGTGTGAACGTGACCATGCCGCACAAGTCGGATGCCGCCGACGCGTGCGACGCGCTCACGGGCGACGCCGCTGCGCTCGGAGCGGTCAACACGGTGGTGGTCCGACCCGATGGGAGCCTGCTCGGCGATTCCACCGACGGCGCCGGGTTCCTCGCCGCGCTGTCGCGCCTCGGGGTGGATCCGGCCGCCGCGAGGATCCTCGTGCTCGGCGCGGGCGGTGCGGCCCGGTCGATCGTGCTCTCGCTCGGTCGGGCCCGGGCCCGGGTGATGGTCGCCGCCCGCCGGGCGGAGGCCGCCGCTGCCGCAGCCGAGCTCGCGACCGGCGCGGAGGCCCACGACTGGAGCGACCTCGCCACGCTCGTCGCCCGCTGCGACGTGATCGTGAACGCCACCCCGATCGGGATGGGCGGCGAGCCACCCCCGTTCGATCCGGCGCTGATCGGGCCCCGCCACGTGGTGGTCGACACCGTGTACCACCCGGCCGAGACCCCGCTCCTCGCCGTTGCCCGGGCCCGGGGGGCAACGGCCGAGAACGGTCTCGGGATGCTCTTGGGCCAGGCCGCGCTCGCGTTCACCCTGTTCACGGGTCTCGACGCGCCCCTCGAGGCGATGCGACGGGCCGTCGACCCGGGAGTGATCTGAGCCGGATCTCTCGCCGCTCAAGGGTTGGGGCCGGTTCTGCCGACAATCCGGAGGAAGGGAGGAGCCGTCCTTTGTCGCTGCAAGGCACCCTCGACACGTTCTCGCTGCCCGAGATCCTCGAGCTGGTGGAGAAGTCCCGCAAGACGGGTGCGCTCGAAGTGCGCGATCCGCAGAGCCGGGGCGTCCTCTACTTCGCCGGAGGCCGCTTCAGCGCGGCCGAAGCGGGGGACCTGAACGGCCCGGTCGAGTCGGCCGAGGAGCTCGAGGCCCGGCTCATCGACGTGTGCTTCGCGTTGTTCCGGGTCGAGACCGGCCTCTTCGAGTTCGAGAGCGACCGGTTCCCGCCGTGGCCGGTGCGGGGTGGGAGTGAGGTCGCGCCGATCGTCGAGCAGGTGCAGCAGCTCCGCCGGGACTGGCTCGCGATCGAGGCCGTGCTCCCGTCGCTCGACTGCCGGCCGGGCGTCGTCGACGACCTCGACGGCGACCGGGTCGTGCTGAACAAGGCCGGGTTCCGCGTGCTCCGGGTCGTCGACGGCGAGCGCAACGTGCGCGAGATCGCCCGCGCCGTCGGTCGCAGTGTCCTCGAGGTGTGCAAGGTGCTGAAGGACCTGGTGGAGGCCGGGGCGGTGGTCGTGCCCACCGATCCTGCCCGCACCATGGTCGACGAGCTCGTGCTCACCGGCGACGCCGCCCTCGAGCCCATGGTGGCGACGGAGATGGATCCGGTCGCGGCCGCCTTCCCCGAAGCCGAGGTCGCGGAGGTGGAGGTCGCGAAGTTCGCCGAACCCGCACCCGAACCCGAACCCGAACCCGCACCCGCACCCGCTGCGCCGGCTTCCGTCGAGCCGCCGTACGTCGAGCCGCCGTACGTCGAGCCGCAGCATGACGAACCCGCAGCGCCCACCTACGTCGAGCCGCCGTACGTCGAACCCGCACTCGCCGATCTGCCCGAGGTGCCCGGTCTCGTGGTGCCGTCCTCGCCGGCGGGCCTCACCGAAGGTGACTTTCCCGTCGAACCTGCTTCCGAGTCGGGCCTGCGCGACTACGTCGGCGAAGCCCGCGAAGCGGAGCAATCCGACGAAGCCACCCACGCGGTGGTCGCGGAGGAGTACGAGTCGCCTGATCAGGAGGTCGAGGAAGACGACGACGAGCCCGCCCCGGACCGGGGCGCCCTCCTGCGAATGTTCTCGTCGCTCCGCGACACCTGATCGCTTCAGCCCGACCCCGAGCGCGCCGATATCCGGTCCTAGGAGGCCCATTGGCGCGGCCGTCCGACTGGAGCCGTACGCGTGTCCGAAGGGAATCAGCTCGGGACACTCCTGGTCTCACAGGGGTTGCTCCCGCGGGCGAAGCTCGACGCCGCGCTCGCCGAGCAGGCCGAGACCGGTAAGCCCCTTCCGCGCGTCCTGATCGAGCGGGGCTACGTCAACGAGGTCGACCTCGTCCGGGCACTCGCCGCGCAGGTCGGGCTCGAGTTCGTCGACCTCTCCGAGGTGAGCGTCGACGCCTCGGTTGCGACCCTGATCCCCGAGAACCTGGCCCGCAAGTACCAGGCGCTGCCGATCTTCTGGGAGGAGCACCGCCTCGTCGTCGCGATCGCCGATCCGTCCAATGTGTTCGCGGTCGACGACATCCGCGCCATCACCGGCGCCGACATCCGCACCGTCGTCGCGACCTCGGGCCAGCTCGCGGAGCTGATCGACCGGTTCCACCGCCTCGACGGCGAGGTCGACACGGTCGCACAGGAAGCGGCCGACGAGCTCGGTCCCGGCGACGACATCTCGAGCCTCAGCGAGATCATCGAAGACGCGCCGATCGTCAAGTTCGTCAACCTGCTCATCACCCAGGCCGTTTCGGATCGCGCGTCCGACATCCACGTCGAGCCGGGGGAGCGCGACCTCCGCATCCGGTTCCGGATCGACGGCGTGCTGCACGAGGTGATGCACTCCCCGAAGTCGATCCAGAACGGTGTGATCAGCCGCCTCAAGGTCATGGCCGAGATCGACATCGCCGAACGGCGCCTCCCCCAGGACGGGCGCATCTCCCTCACCGTGGGTGGCAAGCCGATCGACCTCCGTGTCGCGACGTTGCCGACGGTCTACGGCGAGAAGGTCGTGATGCGGATCCTCGACAAGGGTCAGGCCGTGCTCAGCCTCGACGAGCTCGGCTTCCTCCCCGAAGTGATGGTCCGGTACCAGGAGTCGTACACCAAACCCTATGGGACGATTCTGGTCACGGGCCCGACCGGATCGGGGAAGTCGACCACCCTCTACGCGACCCTGAACATCCTGAACGACGTGTCGCGCAACGTGATCACGATCGAGGATCCCGTCGAGTACCGACTCGCCGGGATCAACCAGATCCAGGTGAACGCACGCGCCGGGTTGAGCTTCGCGACCGCGTTGCGATCCATCCTGCGCGCCGACCCCGACATCGTGCTCCTCGGTGAGATCCGCGACCGCGAGACCGCGGTGATCGGGATCGAAGCCGCGCTCACCGGGCACCTCGTGCTCTCCACCCTGCACACCAACAGTGCGTCGTCGACGCCGATGCGGCTCGTCGAGATGGGCGTCGAACCCTTCCTCGTGACCAGCGCGCTCGACTGCGTGCTCGCCCAACGCCTCGCGCGCCGCCTCTGCGACCGGTGCAAGGAGGCCTACCAGCCGACTGAGTCGGAGCTCGTCGAGGCGGGTTGGCGGGTCGAGGACCTGGAACCCAACGAGTGGCCGACGCTGTACCACCACATCGGGTGCTCGTCGTGCGGGAGGACCGGCTATCGGGGCCGCTTCGCCATCCACGAGGTGATGCTCATCACCGAGGACATCGAGCGATTGATCATCGAGCGGCGCTCCACCGACGACATCCAGAAGACGGCCGTGATGCAAGGCATGTTGACCATGCGCGAAGACGGCCTCCGCAAGGTGGGGATGGGCCAGACCAGCCTCGAAGAGGTGTTCCGCGTCGTCGCGTAGGTCTCGCTTCGGCTTCAGGCGGTCCCCCTCGTTGCCGATACACGCTCGGACGACCACGGAAGGATGCAGGTGCTCGGGAGTCAGCAGAGGGTGTTGGGCGAGTTCCTGGTGGACCGGCACGTCCTCTCGCGAGACGATCTCCAGGTCGCGATCGCCGAGGCGCGCCGGACCGGCGATCCGCTGCCGGCGGTCCTCCTGCGTCAGAACCTGGTGGGCGAGAAAGACATCACCGCCGCCATCGCCGAGGCGCTGTCGCTTCGGTTCGTCGACTTCACCGACAGTCCACTCAACCCCGATGCGGCCACCACCGTGCCGGCCGACATCGCCCGTGAGCGACTCGCGATCGGAGTCGACTTCGAGGGTGCCAAGCTCGTCGTCGCGTTCGCGGAGCCGGGAGACGACGACGCCGTGACTGCGGTGGGCGCCGCGACCGGCTACGAGATCATCCCCGCGGCCGCAGGTCGCTACGAACTCGCGCAGGCGATCGAGAGTGTCTACGGCCCGTCGCACCCCGACGCGCCGCCGTTGCGCGCGGCACTGGGCGACTTCGAAGACGACTTCGACCAGGGTCTGCACGTCAACACCCTGCTCGAACGCCTCGTCGAATCGCGCGGCTCCGACCTCCACCTCGCGTCGGGATCGCCGCCGATCATGCGGGTGCACGGCGAGTTGCGGGCCATGCCCGACATGCCGGTGCTGAACGGTTCCGAGATCCGGGAGATGATCTACGCGATCCTCGGCCAGAAGCAACGCGAGAAGTTCGAGACCGAGCTCGAGCTCGACACGTCGTACAGCCTTCCCGGCAAGGGTCGCTTCCGCATCAACGTGTTCCTGCAGCGCGATGCCGTGGGCGCGGTGATGCGCGCCATTCCGTTCGAGATCGTCGAGTTCAGCCAACTGGGGTTGCCGGCGTCGGTGCAGACCTTCGCCGAGCTGCCGCGTGGCCTCGTGCTCGTGACCGGGCCGACCGGTTCCGGGAAGTCGACGTCGCTCGCTTCGCTGGTCGACATCATCAACCGCGAGAAGGCCGTCCACATCATGACGGTCGAGGATCCGATCGAGTTCCTCCACACCCACAAGCGCTCGGTGGTCAACCAGCGCGAAGTGGGGGAGGACACGCACTCCTTCGCGGCCGCGCTCAAGCACGTCTTGCGGCAGGACCCCGACGTGATCCTCGTCGGCGAGATGCGTGACCTCGAGACCATCCAGACCGCGCTCACCGCGGCCGAGACCGGCCACCTCGTGTTCGCGACCCTGCACACCCAGGACGCGCCGCAGTCGATCGACCGTGTCATCGACGTGTTCCCGGCGCACCAGCAGCAGCAGATCCGGGTTCAGCTCGCAGCGTCGCTGCAGGGCATCGTGACCCAACAACTCATCCCGCTCGCGGGGGGGACCGGGCGCGCGGTCGCGGCCGAGGTGCTCGTGGCCACGCCGGCGATCCGCAACCTCATCCGGGAGGGCAAGGTCCACCAGATCTATTCGATGATGCAGGCCGGCGGGAAGTACGGAATGGTCACGATGGACCAGGAGCTCGCCCGTCTGGTCCGATCGGGCCGGATCTCGATCGAGGCCGCGGTCGAACGCTCTCAGCACGAAGAAGACGTCCGCCGGCTCATCACGAGCGCGGCGTAGGAGCGCGGACCATGCCGGCAACGTTCACCTACAAGGTCCGCGATCAGGTCGGCAAGGTCATCGAGGGTCAGCTCGAGGCCGAAGACCAGGCGCTCGTCGTCGAGAAGCTGCGGTCGATGGGCTACACGCCCATCTCGATCAGCAAGCGCAGCGAGAAGAAGCTCACCGCCGAGATCAACATCCCCGGACTCACCAACCGGGTGCCGTTGAAGGACGTCTCGGTGATGGCCCGGCAGTTCGCCACCATGATCAACTCGGGCCTCTCGATCCTGCGGTCGCTCGCGATCCTCGCCCAGCAGACCGAGAACAAGGAGCTGGCCAAGGTCCTCGGCGAGGTGCGGATCGACGTCGAGCGGGGCTCGTCGCTCTCGGCCGCGCTGAATCGTCACCCGAAGGTGTTCAACCGCCTGTTCGTGGCGATGGTCCGCTCGGGTGAGTCGTCGGTAACGCTCGACTCCGTGCTCATGCGCCTCGCCCATACGATCGAGAAGCAGGTCGAGCTGCGGCGCAAGGTCAAGTCGGCGATGACCTACCCGGTCATGGTCGGGATCGTGGTCTTCTCGATCGCGATGATCATGCTCATCTTCATCGTCCCGCAGTTCGCGGCCATCTACGCCTCGCTCGACGGCGAGCTGCCGGCGCCGACGAAGGTGCTGCTCAAGCTCTCCGACATCGTGCGGTCGTTCTTCCCGATCCTGATCCTGCTCGGAGTCGGCGCGGGGATCGGATTCCGCCGGTGGATCAAGACCGACAAGGGTCGCGCCATCTGGGACTCTTTCAAGTTGCGGGTCCCGATCTTCGGTGGGCTCGTGCAGAAGACCGCGCTCGCACGGTTCTCGCGAACGCTCGGCTCACTCACCCGCGCCGGTGTGCCCATCCTCGAGTCGCTCGAGATCGTGGCCGACACCGCGGGCAACACCGTGGTGGCCGATGCCGTGCACGACTGTCAGCGTGGGGTCAAGGGTGGCGACTCGATCGCCCGACCGCTGGAGCAGCACGAGGTGTTCCCGCCGATGGTCGTCCAGATGATGGCCGTCGGTGAGGAGACCGGCGCACTCGACGAGATGCTCGACAAGATCGCCGACTTCTACGAGTCGGAGGTCGAAGCCACCGTCGATGCCCTGACGTCGCTGATCGAGCCCATGCTCATCGTCGTGATGGGTGTGATGGTCGGCGGCATGATCATCGCCCTCTACCTGCCGCTCTTCAACATCATCAAGCTCATCGAGTAACGCGGCCAGAATGTCGGCCATGGCGACGACGGCGGCGGATGTCGGCGGCGCGGGCATCACCACCAGCCCGTTCGCGGGCAAGAAGGTGACCCTGGCCGCGACCGGTCTCGGGTTGTTCATGATCTTCCTCGACGCGATGGTCGTGAACGTCGCGTTGCCCGACATCCAGCGCGACTTCGGCGGCGGTGAATCCGATCTCCAGTGGATCGTCGCCGCGTACACGCTGGCCATGGCGGTCTCGATCATGACGGCCGCAGCCGTCGCCGACCGGTTCGGCCGCCGCCGCATCTACATCGTCGCCCTCGTGGTGTTCACGCTCGCGTCAGCCGCGTGCGGTCTCGCCCCCGCGACCCCTTTCCTCGTCGTCGCCCGGGCGGTCCAGGGTGCCGCAGCCGCCGCGGTGAACGTCGCGTCACTCGCCATCGTGAGTGCTGCGTTCCCCGACGCCAAGGTCAAGGCGAAGGCGATCGGGTTGTGGACCGCCGTCGCCACGCTCGGCCTCGCCCTCGGTCCCACGGTCGGCGGGTTCCTCACCGAGACGATCGGCTGGCGCAGTGTCTTCCTCGTCAACGTACCCATCGGCGTCCTCGCGGTTGCGCTCACGAGGATGGGAGTCGTCGAATCGAAGGATCCGCAGCCTCGCTCGCTCGACTGGCCCGGTCAGGCACTCTTCGTCGTCGGCTTCGGGTCGCTCTGCTACGCACTGATCGAAGCGCCGCAGGACAGTTGGACGTCTCCCACGATTCTCGGCCTCTTCGCGCTCTCGATCCTCTCGCTGACTGCGCTCGTGCTCTACGAACTGCGCGCGAAGCAGCCGATGATGGACGTCCGGCTGTTCGCCCGCTCGACGTACACCACCGCGATCGTGATCGTGTTCTTCGCGCTCGCGGGCGGCTACGGGATGCTGCTCGTGGTCACCCAGTACTTCCAGAACGTGCAGGGGTACTCGCCCATCGTGGCCGGCCTGTTGATGCTCGGGTTCAGTCTGCCGAGCCCGTTCACCTCGGTGTTGGAGAGCAACATCGTCGAGCGGGTCGGCCCCCGCACGCCGAGTCTCGTCGGGATCGCGAGCGTGACCGTGGGGCTCACGGTGATCGCGGCGATGCTCGGCGTGTCGATCGTCGGCCTCGAGGTCGGCCTGGTGTTCATGGGCGTCGGCCTCGGGTTGTGCGTCCCGGCCACCACGGGGATCGCGATGGCGAGCGTGCCCGACGACCGGGCGGGGATGGCGTCGGGGATGTTGAGCGCGCAGCGGGGCCTCGGTTCGACCGTGGGCTTCGCGGTGATGGGTTCCATCGTCGCCCTCTGGCTCGGCAGTCACCTCGGTCCCGCGCTCGGCCAGACCATCCCCGATGCCGCGGAGCGAGACCGGGTCGTGACGGCCGTCAGCGAGTCGGCGAATCCCCGGGCCCATCCCGGCATCGCGCCGGCGAACCCGCTCTCCGCCGAGGTCGCCGACGCGTCCGACGACGTGTTCGCAGACGGCTCGCGGGTCGCGCTCCTCGTCGGTGCCGTCGGTGCCGCCGGGGCGTTCGTGCTCGGGTGGCGATTCCTGCCCCGCCGCGAGCCCGATCCGGAGGTTGGTGACCCCTGATCCCGGTACGATCGACGGCTGTGAACGGTCCCGGGTGGCGCAGTGTCGGGTGAACACGGGCACGACCACGGGTTGGGCGCAATCGGCTCCGGCGCCGAGCCGTCGACGACGCTCCGCCGTCGGGTCCTGTGGTGGGCGCTCGCCGCGAACGGTGCCTTCATGCTCGTCGAGATCATCGGCGGCTTCGCGTTCGACTCCCTCGCCTTGCTCGCCGACGCGCTGCACATGGGCACCGACGTCGTCGGCCTCGGCATCGCGCTCGTCGCCCAGGCGCTGATCCTCCGACCGGCATCGGCCCGCCACACCTACGGCCTGCAACGGGCGGAGGTCCTCGGCGCGCTCGTCAACGGCGTCCTTCTGGTCGCGGCGGCCGGGTGGATCTTCTACGAGGCGATCGACCGCCTCGGCCAACCCGCCGACGTCGACGGCGCGGGCGTGGTCGTCGTGGCCACGATCGGTCTCGCGGTCAACCTCGGCTGCGCGGTGTTCCTCCGCCGGACCCAGGGCCGCAGCCTCAACATGCGGGGCGCGTACCTCCACATGGTCCTCGACGCCGCGGGATCGGTGGCGGCGATCGTCGCCGGTCTCGCGGTGGTGATCGCCCGGGCCGATTGGGTCGACCCCGTGATGTCGATTCTCGTCGGATTCCTCGTGCTCTGGTCGACCTGGGGTCTGCTGCGCGACACCGTGCACGTGCTCCTCGAAGGAACCCCGCGTGGGCTCGACGTCGGCGAGGTCGAGCAGGCACTCGCGGCGACGCCGGGGATCGAGGCGGTGCACCATCTCCACCTCTGGGACCTCGCGTCCGACACCCCGGCGCTCTCCGCCCACGTGGTGCTCGAGGGCGAGCCGAGCCTGCACGACGCCCAGCTGCGGGGCGAGGAGCTCAAGGCGATGCTCGACCACCGCTTCGGCATCGGCCACGCCACCCTCGAGCTCGAATGCCACGAATGCGTGACGTCAGAAGTCGATTCACCCCATCACGCGTGAGAGCTCGTCGAGGCTCACGACCCCGTCGGCGACCCGGCGGAAGGCCGACATGCGCAGGGTGTCCATGCCGTCGGCGACCGCCCACCGCTCGACGTCGCGACTCGTCCCACCGGCCGCGACCACGCGGGCGACGGAGTCGGTGATCGGCATGACCTCGTAGATCGCGATCCGACCCCGGTACCCCGTGCCACCACAGTGCTCACACCCCACGGCCCGGCGGATCGATCCGTTCTCGACGAGGTCGTCGGGGAGGCCGAGGTGCTCGCGTTCGCCGTCGTCGGGTTCGTGGACCTCGGAGCAGCGGGTGCACAGCTTGCGGACCAGCCGTTGCGCTACCGCGGTGGTCAACGCCGACGTCACGAGGAACGGTTCGATCCCGAGATCGACGAGGCGGAGCGGGACCATGGCGGCGCGCGGTGAGTCGACGGTCGCGAGCACGATCCGGCCGACGCGGGCGGCGTCGATCGCAGCGCGAGTGGTCTCGCGGTCGTCGAGCGCACCGACGAGGATCACGTCGGTATCGGCCCGGATCGCCGACTGGATCGTCCCGGCCGCCGTGATCCCGGAGCGAGGATCGATCCGCACCTGCTTGACCCCGTCGAGCGCGCTCCTCCGGGGGCCGTTCCCCGGTGCGGTGTCGAGGGCGATGAGACTGCGGTCGGGTCGGTCGAGCGCTATGAGCGCAGCTTCGATCGTGGCCCGCTTCCCCGACCCCGACGGGCCGGCGGCGACCACGAGACCCTGGGGGAGGTGCAGCGCGGCTTCGAACGCAGTCCGTTGCTCCGGGGTCATCCCGAGCGATCCGATCTCGCGCGCGTGCGGTGTCTCGTCGTCGACATGGAGGACCGCGACCTCACCGTCGGAGGTCGGCAGCGTCGACAGGGTCACGTCGACGGTGCGCTCACCGTGTGCGACGGAGAAACGGCCGTGATGGGATCGGCCGCTCTGGCTTGCGTCGACGCCGGCGAGGATCTTGATCACGCTCATCGCCGAGCTGTGGCCCGCCAGCGGTGCCTCGTCGACACGACGGAGGATGCCGTCGACCCGGAAGCGGACCTGCACCCCGTCGGGTCCCGGTTCGAAGTGCACGTCGGTGGCGTGCTGTTCGATGGCATCGGCGAGCACGGAGTGCACGAGCGTGTCGACCGGCGCGTCGATCGGCCCGTCGACCGGCGACGTGACGACAGGCGACGTGACGACCACTGCGGGCTGGCCGGGCGGAGACCAGGCCCGGGCGATCGCGCCGTCGATCTGACCGGGGTCGGCGAGCGCCGGGAGCACCGGACCGCCGAGGAGCGAGCGGAGGTCGTCGATCGCGAACACGTCACGCGGGTCGCACATGACCACGACGACGCCGGCGTCGGTGCGTTCGATCGCGATGGCGCGATAGCGCCGGGCCACCTCTTCGGGTACGGCGCCGGCGACGAGCGGATCGATCTCGACGGTGTCGAGGTCCACGAAGTCGACCTCGAGCCGACGGGCGAGCACGCGGGCGACGTCGAAGGACGACACGAAGCCGAGGGTCACGATCGTCTCGCCGAGCCGCAGACCGGTGCGGCGCTGTAGTTCGAGCGCGGCCTGGAGATCGTCGGGCCGGATCAGGCCCTCGTCGAGCAGCATCTCGCCGATCCGCTGCCGGGCACCCGTCGGGGGCCAGCGGAGCGCAGATTCCGGCGTCGATTCGTCGGCCTGGGTCACGGGGGTTCCATCGGCAGGCCGTAGGGGGGACCTGAATCCAGGTGTGCTCAGATCGCGCCCGGCGTCGTGGTGCTCAGCAAGATGCTTGCTCGCTCGGTGATCTGGCCGACGAGGGCGTCGACCTGAACATGGCGGTCGGTGCGTGCATGCACCGCGGCCCGAGCCGACGACATCGTTTCGAGAGCGGCTCGGGCGCACGTGTGGAGCGCCCGGGCGCCCGCAACCACACCGAATCCCCACGAGGTCGCTTCCTCGAGGAGATCGTCGGGACAGACGTCGCTGATGGACGTCGCGGAACCGACGCGCATTCCCATCTCGAGATCGACGTTGTCGTAGAGGCGGGTGGACACGACGTCGTAGATCGGCGCGAGTCGGAAGCCGTCGTGGTGCAGGAAGGACAGGTTCTTTGCGTGCAGGTCCCCGTTGCCACAGAGCACGGTGAAGGCGATCGCCTGCAGGAGTGCTCGCTGGTCGAGGATCGGGTCCGCGCCCCAGCGATCCAGCGCTTGGGCGATGAGTCGAAACGAGGGTGGGCCGTCGGGGCCCCGCTGGTACTTCGCGCCCGGGAGGATTCCGAGTACCTGGCAACCGTCTTCCTGATGGATGCGATGCATCACGTCATCTCGCGCCGACCGGTCGTAACGTTCGACGAGGATGGCGGGCCGGGTTCCGATCTCGATGAGCTCGGTGTCGGGTACGCGAAACCCAAGCCCGGTGGTGCGCGAGTCGTCGAACGCGACCATCGCACGAGCGAGTTGCATGCAGAAGAACTCGATCTCTGCGAGTCCGGGGTAGCGGGGAGTACCGTCGTCCGCGAGCGGTACGGGCTTCAGCAGGTGGGTCGAGGGCGTCGAACCCAAGGGCAGACCGAATTGGTCGCCGCGGCGTACGACCACGAGTTTCTCCTGTACGCCGCCGAGACTGATCCGCACGTCGGCAACCGCACCGATGCCGAACGGTGCGCTTCTGAGTTCTCGGAGGCGCGCCGCCAGCTGTTCGTTGTCGAGCCATTCGACGCCGTCGTCACGATCGGGGAGTTCATCCGGCCGGATGACGCTCACGGCACCGGCACAGTCGCGACCGAACGCCTCGAGCAATCCGAAGGTGTCGTCGCGATCGAGGCGAGCTCGGGCGGCGACCTGGTCGCGTACCCACCCCTCGGGAACGAGTCCTTCGAGGAACGCCCGGGCGTCGGTCGCGGGGTAGAAGTCGTGCCGGACCGGGAGTCGCACCGAGAGCAGCCCCACTCCTCGGTGCTCCTCGACGACGGGGTCGAGATACTGCACCGCGGCCATCCCCTGGCCGGCGTCGAGCAGGTTCGCTACCGGCCTGCCGTCGAGCAGACAGAGGAGCGGCTGTCGGGTCGAGGTCATCGTCGCGGTTCGACCTTCAGATCGAGGCCGAGTGCGTGCAGTGCTCGAACGAGGCGGCGGAGGTGCTGCGTCCCGCGTCCCTGCTCGAGGTCGGAGACGAAGTCACGAGAGAAGCCGAGCAAGTCGGCGAACTCGCTCTGCGTCAGACCGCGCCCCTTTCTGGCGGCACTCAGTCCGGTACTGATCGAGCGGAGGGTCTCGTCTTCAGCGTTCACGGTCACTCCCGTCAACTCTCTGTTGCACCGCCGAGAAGCAGCTGCGGGGATTTTCCCACATGCTACCTGATCCGGGCTACTCGCGGGGATTTTCCCGCACGAGTCGTCCATGCATCTCCGTGCGGGGATCTTCCCGCACCCAGGGTCGACGGACGCCGACCGACGTTGCTAGCGGGACCGGCGGGCCTGGGCGTCGAGCTCGTCGCGGAGGCCGACGAGCCGGTTCCGCAGGGCCAGGGCGTCGTCGGCCACGGTCGAGACCCGCCCCTCGATCGCGGCGACGTCGGTGCGGGCTTCCTGGCGCACCCGTTCGACCAACGCCGCGGTCTCGGCGGCCAGGGTCGCGGCATCGCGCCGGGCGGCGGCAAGTGACCGCTCGACGGCTTCGCGCTCGCGACGGAACTGCTCCCGTTCCCGCTCCATCGTGGTGTGCAGGCGGCGCTGCTTCGACTGGGCCAGCGCGAGCTGCTCTTCGACTTCTTCGATCTCGATCTCGGCCTGCTGGCGTGACTCGGCCAGGACCGCGATCTCGGCGGTGAGCCGGTCGAGGTCGACGGTCAGTCGGGCCTGCTCGCCGAGCGCGAACGCGTCGGGGGCCGGTGTACCCCCGCGCGCGATCGACGCGCGCATCTGGAGCTCGGCTTCGTCGAGGGCCTGGCGCCGTTCCTCCTGGGCGAGCTCCCGGATCCCGCGTGCGGTGACCTCGGCTTCGGCGCGGATCTCGTCGGCGTCGTCCCGGGCCCGCCGCCGGATCGCGTCGGCTTCCTCTGCGGCGGCGCGCGTCGCGTCGTCGCGCAGGCGGGCGGTGTGCTCCCGGGCGCCCTGCGCTTCTGCCGCCTCGGCTTCGACGCCGCGACGGGCCGCGTGCGTGGCCGTGCGTTGCCGGTCGGCGTCGGCGAGGGCACGCGTCGCTTCGGCGCGCAACTGTTCGATCTCGGCGCGCTCCTCGGCGAAGTCGGAGGCCACGGCATCGGCAGCGGCTCGGGCCTGCTCGGCGGCCCGAGCGGCTTCCTGGGCCTCGCTGTGGGCGACCTCGGCTTCCTTCGCCGCAGCCCCGGCTCGCGTCTTGGCTTCGTCGCGTGCGGCTTCGGCTTCATGCACGCGGGTCTCGGTGGCCGTGACCGACGCGGTGAGAAGGGTGATCTCGGCGCGCACGCCGTCGGCGTCGGTGCGGGCGCGGCTCGTCTCGGCGCGGGAGGCCTCGAGCTCGGTGCGGATCCGCTCGCGATCGACCTGGGCGTCCTGGAGCTCGGCGCGCAGCTCGCGGAGCTCGGCCCGGACCTGGTCGAGGTCGGCGCGGAAGCGCTCGTTCTCCGACGCGACGCGGGTGTCGTCGGTGGCGGAGGTGCGGACTGCGGCGAGGCTGGCGCGGTCACGTGCGAGTTGGGTGCGTTGGTCGGCCAGCTCGGCGCGGTGGTCGGCGAGCGTTGCCCGTTCCACTTCCACCTCGGCGCGGGTGGCCGCGAGCAGCTCGCGTTCCTGGCGCATCTCCTCGCGCTCGAGGTCGGCGGCCTGCGTGTCGACGGGCCGGGTGTCGCGGGGAGCGGTCGGGACGAGTGGGGGTGTGACGGGTTCGGGCGTGATGGTGGCCTCGATCATCGTGGCGTGGGCCGCAGTCGACGCAGGGACGGTGGACCGTGTTTCGGGCGGCTCGACGTCGACGCGGGTACTCGCCACGTACGCGTCGTACGACGCGAAGCCGAGCCGGTGGAGCTGGAGCTGCTCGGCCTGCAACGCCGACTTGAGTCGACGGCGGAGCTTGCCCGACGACGGAGACCGATCACACGCGGCAGCAGCCTCGACGGTCTCGTGATGCAACCGATCGATCGTCGCGGCGTCGTCGGTGCCGGTGGGAACGGTGGTAACCGGTGGAACCGGGGGAGTCGTGCCGTTCGGGATCGACAGGGCGGGTTCCGCCGGGCGCGGCGCGGCCGGACGTTCCCTCGATGCGGATGGCAGGAGATCGTCGCCGCCCATGCCTCCAGTATCGGCATCCGCGACCGGTCGCGCGTGGTCGGCCTCGGCCGCGCCGTCGTCTTCGTCTCCGGATGTCGCCCACCAGCTCACCCGCAATCGATCGGCCACCGATCGCCCCCGATTGAGCCCCGGCCCCGAACTTCACGCCCCGTGGGCAGCGGATCGGACGTATCCCCGGGTTCCGGACAGGCATCGCACGGAGCGTGTCCATCGTCGGGGGCCGGCGGGGGATCGCCCAACGTCTCGACAACGCGGCCGGCAGTGCTCAAGAGCGCTATCTCGGTGCCGATACGGAACCTGGTGAGTCCACATACGTGGACTGCCGGTTGAGACATCCGACCCATGGAGGGATGCGATGCACACCATGCTCAAGTCCATCCGGGATCGTCGGGAGAACGAAGAGGGTTTCACCCTCATCGAGCTCATGGTTGTGGTGCTGATTATTGCCATTCTGATCGCCATCGCCATTCCGACCTTCCTGGGTGCTC
This sequence comes from Acidimicrobiia bacterium, assembly GCA_038222385.1. Classification (GTDB taxonomy): domain Bacteria; phylum Actinomycetota; class Acidimicrobiia; order IMCC26256; family JANYLB01; genus JANYLB01. The sequence continues at coordinate 1,783 of JBBRHS010000011.1, read as the reverse complement.
GCACCAAGGCGAACGACCGAGCGGCTCAGTCGAGCCTCCGGAACGCGCTGACCGCGGCCAAGTCCGTGTTCACCGACCAGAACAGCTATGTGCCGGCCGTGGCCGCCACGCTGGAGGCCGACGAACCGTCGCTGAGCTTCGTGGCCGCGCTCTCGACCGGTCCGAAGGTCGTCAGCGTCGTCGCGGTACCGACGGCAGACGTCTGGACCGGAGCTGCACTGTCGAGTTCCGACACGTGCTTCTACATCCAGGACAACTCGGGCTCGACCGGCAACGGGACGGAGTTCGCGAAGGACACCAGCGCCGGCGCAGCAGCAGCCTGCAACGCGTCGAACGCAGGCACGCAGGCGTTCAGTCCGACTGGTTGGTAGTCCCGACCAGATGAACGTGGACGAGGCCCGGGGCACTGCCCCGGGCCTCGTCGCGTCGGCGCCTCGGGGCCACTCAAGCGATTCGTTCGCCGTGTCGATACCCGAGCACGAGAGAAAGCCGGTGCATGGAATGCAGACGACCCGAACCCGAGCATGGAAGCCGCGAACCGGCGAAGAGGGCTTCACCCTCATCGAGCTCATGGTCGTGGTGCTCATCATCGCGATCCTGATCGCGATAGCCATCCCGACGTTCCTGGGCGCGCGGACCAAAGCGAACGATCGAGCTGCCCAGTCGAGTCTTCGCAACGCGCTCACTGCCGCCAAGGTCACCTTCACCGAACGCAACGACTACACGCTGGCCACACCGGCCGCGCTCGAGAGCAACGAACCGTCGATTGGTTTCGTCGGAGCGGGAACTGATTCCAACAGCCCGAAGGTCGTCAGCCTCGGCGCCATGACTGCGGATCAGTGGACGGCTGCCGCGCTCTCGGCCTCGGACACCTGCTACTTCATCCGGGATGACACGAGCGACAGTGGCGGGACCACCTTCGCCAAGGTGGAGAGCTCGGGGGCCGCGTGCGACGGCGGCGATCCCCCTGCGGCGGGCGCGTTCAGCAGCAGCGGCTGGTAAGGAGCACGCACGACCTTCGTGGAGCTCATGGACGAGATCCGCACTTCCCCCAACCAATCCGACCCGAGTGAAGCCGGGATGACGCTCGTCGAGCTGGTCGTCGTGGTGCTCATCATCGGGATCCTCATGGCGATCGCGTTCCCGTCGTACGTCGGCGCGCGGGACAAGAGCGCCGATCGGAGCGCGCAGGCGTTGTTGCGTGACGGTTCGGTCGTCGCGCGCACCGTCTTCACGGACCGGGAGACGTTCGACGGCGTGACCCCGGCAGGACTGCACGAGCAGGAGCCCGAGCTCACGTTCGTCGACGGTTCCACGCCGGCAACCGCGCAGACGCACGAGATCTCGATGCGTACCGGTGGGAACGGCACCGAGGCGTGGCTGCTCTTCGTGACCAGCTCGGCGTCGGGCCGCTGCTTCGCGGTGGTGCAGGGAGGCGACGCCGCACCTCGATTCCAGGTCGACCAGGCCCCGACCTGCGTGGCGAACGACTTCGACCCCACCTCCGGCACCTGGACCGCCTCGCTGTAATCGGCCGGCCGGAAACCGGAGGTGTGCACGGTGCGTCCCGGAATCCGGGCTCCACCGTGCAGACATCCGGTGATCGCGGGCTCAAGGCGGGGGCGGTAGCTTCCGAGATCTGGATGCGATGACCGCTTTCGTCGTGGTCGCCTGCGTGATCCTCGGGTTCGCAGTCGGCTCCTTCCTCAACGTCGTGATCTGGCGCGTGCCCCGGCACGAGTCGATCGTGGCCCCGCCGTCGCACTGTCCGGGCTGCGACACC
>JBBRHS010000010.1:0-19841 GCA_038222385.1 Acidimicrobiia bacterium | reverse complement strand
TCTTCGGGCTACCCCACGGACGACCGGTGGCCTACGCATCAGCGCTCACCAGTGCACAGGAAGGCCGCGGGTTCAACGCGTACGTCCAGATGCCGTTCCGGCAGCACGTGCGGGTCGAGCTCACCAACGGTTCCGAACGAGCGCTCGACTGCTGCGGGCGCCCCGCTCGAGGTGGCTCGGTCGCCGATCTCGGCGTTGCCGCACCTCGTCGGCTTCTACCGCTGGCACGTCCCCGACCCGATCGTGTTCCGCGACGATCTCCGCGTCACGATCCAACAGATCGGCATGGCGATCTTCTTCACCGGCCAGGAAGCGGAGTTCGACGCGTTCCGCGAGACCCATCCCGAGGCCGGCGGCGGGTGGGCGTTGCGCCCGCGCCCGGGCGTGCTCGCGTTCGGCCTCCACGAACGGGTCGACGACTACTGCGCGACCGCGTTCGTCGCGTGCCTCGAGCCGCAACCGGTCCCTCGGGTCGATCTCGCGGTCGCGCTCGCAGGCATCGAGCGGTTCCCGCACGAGGCCCCGCTGCCGATGGAGGCCTTCTTCAGCTGACGGGCTTCAGCTGACTCCGCCGGCCATCGCGGCGCGCCCGGCCTCGATCGCAGCTTCCTCTACCAGCGTCGAGGCGCGGACGAACGCTTCACCGGCCTGCCACACCCGATCGGTGAGCGCGAGCACCTGCACGTCGGCGCGCACCGAGAGCTCTTCCCGCGCGTCGTCGGTCACCTGGCCGGCGATCACCGCGAGATGCGGCACACCGTGATCGGCGGCCCAGTCGAGCACGCCGCCGACGACCTTGCCCTCGAAGCTGGTGAGATCGAGCTTGCCCTCACCGGTGACGACCAGCGAGACGCCTTCGAGCGCCCCCTCGAGGCCGGCCGCGCGGGCGATCACCTCGAAACCCGGTTCGAGCTTGGCGCCGATCGCCGCGAGTCCTCCGGCGAGCCCGCCCGCCGCACCGCCGCCTTCGACCTCGGCGACATCGAAGCCGGTGCGACCACGGAACGCATCCGCGAGTTGACCGAGCCGCCGGGAGAGCAGCGCGACCTGCGCGCCGGTCGCACCCTTCTGCGGACCGTAGACCTGGGCTGCGTCGCCGAAGCGCGTCGACACATCGCACGCAACAGTCACATCCAGTCCGGCCAGCGACCACCCGAGCGCCTCGACCGCGGCGAGACCGCCGTCGGTCGTCGCGCTGCCGCCGACCCCGACGATGATCCGCTTCGCACCGCTGCGCGCCGCGGCTGCGATGAGCTCCCCCGTCCCGCGGGTCGACGCGCGGAGTGGGTCGTTGCGGTTGCGCACCAGCGAGAGACCACTCGCGTTCGCCATCTCGATCACCGCGGTGCCGTCGGGCAGCACGGCCCACTCGGCGTCGACTGGTGCACCGAGCGGACCGGTCACCGAAGTCCGGCGGCGGCCTCCACCGCGGGCCGCGACGAGCGCGTCGATGGTCCCCTCCCCTCCGTCGGCCAGCGGAACGCTTCGGACCACGTCGAATCCGGCGGTCCGGAGTCCGGTGACCATCGCCTCGGCTGCCGCGGCCGCGGTGAGGGTGCCGCGGAACTTGTCGGGACAGACCAGCGCGGTTGGTTCCCCACCGTGCTCGGGAGTCGGCTTCACGGTCGATAGATTGCACCGGACTCGCCCGCCGTGCAGGAGGCCCCGTGCTCGAACGAGTACCGCTGCTCGAGAAGGACCTCGACGCCTACGTCGAATTCGCCGGTCAGGAGACGATCGACCGGATCCGCGCGCTCGCCGAACCCCTGCGGGGGGCTCGAATCCTCCACGTGAACGCCACCGCCTACGGGGGTGGGGTGGCCGAGCTCCTCGCCACCCACGTCCCGTTGTTGCAGAGCCTCGGGATCGCGGCCGAATGGCAGGTGATCCACGGCAGCGACGAGTTCTTCGCGGTCACGAAGGCGGTCCACAACGCCCTGCAGGGCGGCGACGTCGAGTGGACCGCCACCATGCAGCGGATCTACCTGGAGAAGGTGCTCGACAACGCCCTGCTCGTCCAGGGCGAATGGGACTACGTCGTGATCCACGACCCGCAGCCCGCGGCGATGCTCGGCTTCCTCGCCGACTCCCCGGTGAACCGGCCCGAGACGAAGTGGATCTGGCGCTGCCACATCGACCTCACCGACGCGAACCCCGAGGTCTGGGAGTTCTTCCGCCCGCACGTCGAACGCCACGACGCCTCGATCTGGACGATGCCCGAGTTCGTCCCGTCGTCGCTCTCGATGGACCGGATCGTGCAGGCCCCGCCGTGCATCGATCCCATGTCGGTGAAGAACCTCGACCTGCCGATACCGTTCATGACGGAGATCTGTCGACAGTACGGGCTCGACGTCGACCGCCCGATCATGTGCCAGGTCAGCCGGTACGACCCGTGGAAGGACCCGCTCGGGGTGATCGAGGCGTTCCAGATCGTCCGCCAGGAGGTCCCCGACGCGCAGCTGCTGCTCGCCGGTTCGATGGCCACCGACGACCCAGAGGGCTTCCACGTGTGGGAGCAGGTCGAGGAGGCACGCGGCGGCGACCGCGACATCCATCTCCTCTCGAACATCCAGCAGGTCGGCAACGTGCAGATCAACGCCTTCCAACGGGCAGCCGACGTCGTCGTGCAGAAGTCGTTGCGCGAGGGCTTCGGCCTCACGGTCAGCGAGGGGCTCTGGAAGGGCCGGCCGGTGATCGGTGGGCGCGCCGGAGGGATCGTGCTCCAGATCCGCGACGGCCAGGACGGGTACCTGGTCGACTCCGTCGAGGAGTGCGCGAAGCACACGATCGAGCTGTTGCAGGACCCCGGACTGGCCGACGAGATGGGCGCGAGCGGCAAGGAGCACGTGCGGCAGAACTTCCTGTCGACCCGCGAGCTCGAGGACTACCTTAACCTCTTCACCGAACTCGCCGGCTGACGCTGGTCTCGTGAACCCAGTCTCGTGATCCCGACCCGATGATCGTCGTCTCCCACCGGGGTCCGATCTCGTTCACCCGGGAGGCCGACGGTTCCTTCTCGAGCCGGCGCGGCGCGGGCGGCGTCGTCAGCGCGCTCGGGCCGCTGCTCGAGGCGCGTGACGACGTCACGTGGATCGCGGCCGCGATCGGTGAGGGCGACCGGGCCGCGGTCGAGGCGGGCACGGCGGAGGCCCCTCCGTTCGCACTCGACCTCGTCGCACCCGACCCTCGCCTGCACCGCCTGCACTACGACCTCGTGTCGAACGCGACGCTCTGGTTCCTCTTCCACGGACTGTTCGACCTGCCCCGTCGCCCTCGTTTCGACCAGCACTTCCGCGAGGCCTGGGACGCCTACCGGGCGGTGAACCAGGTGTTCGCCGACGCGATCTGTGCCGACGCGTCCGGCGGTGAGGTCGTGCTCGTCCAGGACCTGCACTTCGCGCTCGTGCCCGGGATGGTGCGCACGGCGCGACCCGACATCCGGCTCGCCCACTTCACCCACACCCCCTTCTGCGGGTCGAACGAGATCCGCATCCTCCCCGACGACGTCGCGCACGAGCTGTTGACGTCGATGGCCGCCGCGCCCGCGGGCTTCCACACCGAACGCTGGGCCGCCAACTACCGCGCGTGCGCGCTCGAGGTCCTCGGTGACCGCCCGGTCGACGCGTTCGTGAGCACGTTCGGACCCGATCCCGACGCCCTCGCAACCACCGCGACGAGCGCCGCCGCGATCGACGCCGGATCCCGGCTCGATGCCGAGATCGGCGACCGGAAGCTCGTGTTCCGCACCGACCGCATCGAGCTGTCGAAGAACATCGCCCGCGGCTTCCTCGCGTTCGACCGGTTCCTCGCGCTCCATCCCGAGTGGCACGGCCGCGTCGTGTTCGCTGCGTTCGTGTACCCGTCGCGCGAGGGGCTCGCGGAGTACCTCGCGTACCGGCAGGAGGTCGAGCAGACCGCGGCGCGCGTCAACGAGCGCTGGTCGACCGACGACTGGCAGCCGGTGTGGCTCGACACCGCCGACGACTACCCGCGCTCCGTCGCGGGTCTGCAACGCGCCGACGTGCTCCTCGTGAACCCGTTGCGCGACGGCCTCAACCTCGTCGCCAAGGAGGGTCCGCTCCTCAGCACGCGCGACGTCGTGGTCTGCCTGTCACGCGGCGCTGGTGCCTTCGACGAGCTCGGCGACTCAGTACTCCCGGTGCACGCCTACGACATCGAGCAGACCGCCGAGGCACTGCACACCGCGCTCACGATGGAGCCGACAGAACGCGCGTCACGCGCTGCCGAGCTCCGGCGCCTCGCCGCCGCCCGCACCACGGCGCAGTGGCTCGCCGACCAGGTCGACGAAGCCGAACCCGCGCCATGACCCTCGTTCTGGTCAGGATTCTGCGCTCGTACGCGGCTGTCCTATCGCGGCGAAGACCTGACCGGAACGGGATTGGCGGTTCAGCGGGCGTCGGCTGCTTCGGTGAGGTCGGTGAGGAGTCGCGCGAGGCCCGCGGGGCCGTCGACGACGACGTCGGCGCGGGTGCAGATCTCGGGCGGGCCTTCGTCGGAAGCGACGCCCACGCGCACCGCGGTCGCGAGCACACCGGACGCCGTGAGGCGGTCGAGGGCGTCGAAAGCGGCGAGGTCGCCGTGGTCGTCGCCCGCGAACAGCGCGGCGTCGCGGTCGGCGACGAGCGACTCGAGCACCGTTCCCTTGTCGATCGGCACCCCGGCTCGGAACTCACGCGCCATGCGACCGGGAACGACATCGAGGCCGAGCTCGGTGGCAATTGCATCCGCCCAGGCGGCCGCGTCGTCACCCTGGCTGGGCTCGCCCCTCCAGTGGAGCGTGACCGCCAGCCCGCCCTTGCGCTCGACGTGGAGATCCGGCCATGTCCTCTCGGCGTCGTCGGCCACCCGGGCGATCGCGGGGAGGAACGGTTCGACCGACGGATCGACGACCACGACCCCGTCGACGATCCGCTCCAGTCCGTACTGCCCCACGACCGTCAGGCCCTCGACGGGCAGGCGCTCGCCGAGGAAGGCGGCCGGGCGTCCCGAGACGACCGCGACGGTCCCGAAGCGGCTCACGAGGGCCTCGAGGGCGGTCAGGGCCGCCGGCAGAGCCACTGCGGCGGCCGGATCGGCCACGATCGGGGCCAAGGAACCGTCGAAGTCGGCCACGACCGCGCTGCGTCCGGGATCCCGGCGCAGTGCCTCGAGCGCAGGGTCGATACTCAGGAGCCGAGGACGACGACGCAGTTGGTGGTGGAGTCGGTCCCGCTCGGGGGCGGCTCGGGCAACGCCTCCGCGCTCGGGGGCGGATCGCCGCCGACGGCCACGGCCAAGGCCGAGGCCTCGCGGTCGAGGCCGCCGGTGCAGTAGACGGTGGTGCCCGTCGCCGACGAGGTGTCGGTCGGGGTGAGCACCACGTAGCCGGCCGCTTGGAGCTGCTCCGTCATCGAGGCCGCCGCACCCGAGACGCCGGACCCGTTCAGGACCTGGACCGAGATCTCTGCCGGTTGGCGGGCCCCGCCGCCCGTGGCGATCGTCGTGGTGGTCGACTCCTGCGGGAGCGTCGACGTCGAGCTGTTGTCGACGACTGCACCTCCGTTCGATCCGCCGTCGCCGATCGGGCCGGTGGTGTCGTTGTCGACGACCTGCAGGAGCACGATGCCGATCACGACCGCGACGCCGATCAGCAACGCTCCACGCGCGGCAGAGAACGCCACCGACTGCGCGAAGCCCTTGTTCTGTTGCGGGCGCTCGCGGCGCGGCTCACCGTCGGACGGAGGCACCGTTGCGTCGCTCACGGGCGCGAACCCGACCCCGGGTGACCCGCCGGATGGCCGTGGACCCGCGACCGGCGGAGCTGTTCACGCCGACGCCGGAGCCTGCGGACAGTGAGCGGATCGTGCGCCAACGCGCGCGGGTCGTCGATCAGTTCGTTGAGCAGGCGGTAGTACTTGGTGCCGGAGAATCCGAACCGCGCGCGGATCGCGCCCTCCTTCGCGCCGGGTGTCTTCCACCAGCCGCGTTCGAACTCGAGGATCTCGCGACTGCGTTCGGAGAGGTCGGACTCGGGGGGTTCCATGACTCCGCCAGCCTTGTCGGCCGAGGCACCCAAAGCAAGCATTGCCGAGGCGGCGATTGCCGGGTCCCGCATCGGCGATGCTTTATGGTCAGCGCGATCGCCGGAGTAGCTCAGGTGGCAGAGCAGGGCTCTTGTAAAGCTCAGGTCGTCGGTTCGAATCCGACCTCCGGCTCTCAGGAAGTCGGCGCTCAGGAGGCCGGCGCTCAGGGCGTGCGGCGCCGGGCGATCTCGAAGCACGCGACCGCCGCCGCCGCGCTCACGTTCAGCGATTCCAGCGCGCCGGCCATCGGGATCGCGGCGAGCGCTTCGCACCGATCCCGTGCGAGGCGCGACAGGCCACGCCCCTCGGCACCGAGCACGAGGACGATCGGCCCTTCGCCGACCGCGAGCTCGAACACCGACATCGTGCCCCGCTCGTCGAGTCCGACGGTCCAGAGTCCGGCACGCGCCGCGCGATCGAGGAACGCGGGGATCCCGGCGACCAGCGCGATCGACAGGTACTCGATCGCACCCGACGCGGCCTTCACCGCCGCCGGCGAGAGCCCCGCGGCCCGGTGCCGGGGCAGGACCACTCCGGTCGCGCCCGCGGTCTCCGCGGTGCGGATCACGGCGCCGAGGTTGCCCGGATCGGTGACCCCGTCGAGGGCCACCACGAACGCCTTCGGATGGGCGAGGAGCTTGTCGACGTCGGCGTCGGCCACGGGCATGGCCTGAGCAACGACGCCCTGGGGCGCCGAGGTCTTGGCCAGTTCGTCGAGCTCGGAACCCGACACGTATTCGATCCGCACGTGGGCTTGCGCAGCGAGCGACACGATCTCGTCGACCAGCGGGTCGGCATCGAGATCGGTCGACACCACGAGTCGGCGGATTCGCCGGCGGCGGGCCCTGAGCAGCTCCCGAACGGCCCGGCGGCCCTCCACGTGGCTGCCACCCAGGCCGTCGCGCCCGCCCGACGCCCGACTCGCCGGCTCCCGGGTGCCCCCGCCCCGCGCGGCCGCATCCCGGGGTGTGGCCGCGCGGCGCTTCGGTCGAGCCGGCGGCTTCGTCACCGGTGCCAGGTGGTGCCGTCGGGTCCGTCTTCGAGGGTGATTCCGCGCGCCGCGAGCTCGTCGCGGATCCGATCGGCCTCCGCGTAGTCGCCGTCCTTGCGGGCCGCGACCCGTCGACCGATCAGCGCATCGATCTCGTCGTCGGCGCCTTCGGAGGTACGCAGTTCCAGGCCGACGACGTCGGTGAGCTCGCGCACGGCGGCCACGAGCGCCTCCGCCCGCTTGAGGTCACGCCCGTCGATCGCGGTGTTCGCGTTGCGCACCGCGTCGAAGATCACACCGATCGCGGCGGGGGTGCCGAAATCTGCGTCCATCGCGGCGCGGAACATCGCGATCGTCTCTGGATCGGAGGAGTTCGGGCCGACGCGCTCGCGTGCGGCCTTGCGTACGAGCGCGTCGAGCCGGCTGAGCGCCTGTGCCGCTTCGGCGAGCACCTCCGGGCCGAGCTCCTGCTGCGACCGGTAGTGCGTCTGCAACACCGCGAGCCGGAACGCCCTCGGGTCGTGCGCGTCGAGCGCCTCACCGAGCGTCGTGAAGTTCTTGAGCGACTTCGACATCTTGTCGCCGCCGACGGTGACCATCCCGCTGTGCACCCAGTACCGAGCGAACGCGTGGCCGGCGGCCTCGGCCTGCGCGCGTTCGTTCTCGTGGTGGGGGAAGACGAGGTCGTCGCCACCGCCGTGGAGGTCGAAGCCGGCTCCGAGGATCTCGAGCGACATCGCCGAGCACTCGATGTGCCAGCCCGGCCGGCCCGGTCCCCACGGTGATTCCCAGGTGGGTTCGCCCGGCTTGGCCGCTTTCCACAACGCGAAGTCGATCGGGCTGCGCTTCTGCTCGTCGACCTCGACCCGTGCGCCGGCACCCTCGAGGAGGTCATCGACCCGACGGTGCGACAGCTCGCCGTAACCGGGGTAGTTCTCGACCGCGAAGTAGACGCCTTCGCCCTCGATCACGTAGGCGTGGCCCGAGTCGACCAGCTCCGCGATGAGCACCTGCATCCGGTCGATGAACTCGGTGGCGTGCGGGATCTCGTCGGGCCGGCTGCATCCGAGGCGCTCGAGGTCGGCCCAGTACGACGCGCTGTACCGGGCCGCGATCTCGGGCTCGGTGGTCCCCTCGGCCGCGGCCTTGGCGATGATCCGGTCGTCGACGTCGGTGACGTTGCTCACGAACGTCACCGCGTAATCGGACCACGCGAAGTACCGGCGCATCGTGTCGAACACCACCGCGGTGCGCCCGTGGCCGAGATGGGCGACGTCGTACACCGTCGGCCCGCAGACGTAGAAGGAGACGCGGCCGGGCGTGCGGGGCTCGAACGCGACGTCGCGTCCGGAGAGAGTGTCGTGAACCGTGAGCACGCACTGAGCGTAGGTCAGGGCCTGCTTCAGACCGGTTCCAGGAGCGCGACGGCCCAGGCGGCGATACCTTCGGCGCGGCCGATCGCTCCGAGTCCCTCACCGCGTTTCGCCTTGACCGATGCGGGACCTCCGAGCGTCGCGGTGAGCGCGGCGGCCATCGCTGCGACGTGGGGGCCGAGACGAGGTTCCTCGGCCGCGATCACCACGTCGACGTTGCCCGGCTGCCACCCTGCGGCCCGCACCCGGCCGACCACATCGACGAGCAACGCCATCGACGACGCGCCCCGGTACTGCTCGTCGGAGGCGGGGAAGAGGGTGCCGAGATCGGGGAGGCCCGCGGCCCCCAGGAGCGCGTCCGCGACCGCGTGGGCCACCGCGTCGGCGTCGGAGTGGCCGCGCAACCCGGGTCCTTCGATCTCCACGCCGGCGAGCACGAGTGGCCCGTCGCCGCCGAACGGGTGGACGTCGAAACCGAGTCCGATCTTCATCATCTGATCCTGATCATCGAGGCCTCATCGGGCCATCTTGGTCGCCAGCAGCACCGCGGCGAGATCGAGATCCTCGGGGGTGGTGATCTTGCGGTTGCCGACCTCGCCGGCAACGACGACGACCTCGCCGCCCACGGCTTCCACGAGCGCCGCGTCGTCGGTCGCATCGGGGTCGCCGCGATGCGCAGCCCGCAGGCGCGCGGCGCGGAATGCCTGGGGGGTCTGCACCGCGACCAGCCCCTCGCGCGAGACGGTGGCCACGATCCGCGACCCGTCGAGTCGTTTGAGGGTGTCGGCGACCTCCACGCCCGGAACGGCACCGTCGGCGCCGTTGCGAACCGCGGCGATCACGGACGCGAAGAGGTCGGCGCTCGCGAGCGGACGGGCGGCGTCGTGCACGACGACGATGTCGACCGACTCGGGCATCACGTCGAGTCCGGCCCGCACCGACGCCGATCTCGTCGCGCCGCCGCGCACCGATCCGCTCACGGATTCGCCGTCCCACTCTCGGTCGGCCGGAACGACCACCACCACGCCGTCGCACGACCGAGCGGCCGCGGCGACCGCGTGGTCGACGACACGGGCGTCTCCGAGTTGTTCGAACTGCTTCGCGCCGCCGAAGCGGGTGCCTCCACCCGCCGCGACCACGATCGCCCAGACCGTCACACGGTCAATACTGGCGCGTCTCGGCCGGGTCGGCGGTCTCCTGCTGGGCAGTCCCCGCATCGACCTCCCGCGCCTCGGCATCGGCGCCGTGGGTACGGGCGAACACGATGCGGCCCGCCGCGGTCGGCACCACCGACGTCGCGACGAAGTCGTGATCGCCGGCGCCGACCAGTGCAGCCCCTTCGTTCACCACCACCATCGAGCCGTCGTCGAGGTACCCGACCCCCTGACCCGGCTGCTGCCCGTTCTTGACCAGCGAGACCCGTAGCGGCTGCCCGGCGACGATCTCGGGGGCCAGATCGGCCGCGAGCCTCCGGAGGTTCACCGTCGGGACCCCCTGCACCTCGGCGTTGCGGGCGAGGTTGGCGTCGGTGGTCAGGAGGCGGACCTGCAAGCGCCGCGCGAGCGCGATCAGCTTCGCGTCGACTTCGTGGACCTCGGGCACCTCGTCGTCGAGCACGAGGACCCGACCGATCGACTCGCGCCGCAACGCATCGAGGGCTTCGAGGCCGCGTTGGGCGCGCCGCGCGCGCGGGTCGTCACGCGCGTCACTGAATCCCTGGAGCTCGTCGAGCACGAACCGGGGAACGAGGAAGTCGGCGCGAAGAATCCCTGAACGGGTGAGCGCCAGGAGTTGGCCGTCCATGATCGCGGAGGTGTCGACCAGGAAGCCGTCGCTCTCGGCGTAGGGCGTCGCCCGGACGAGTGGGCGGGTCGAGAGCCCGAGGGCGGCGAAGAGCGCCTCGCTCTGGTGCACTGCGATGCGGAAGCCCCCGTACGCGGTGGTCCACACGATGAGGCCACCAAGCGGAACCGCGAGCCGGGGGTCGACGAGGAGGAGCACCGGCGCCGCCAGGGTCGCGCCGATCACGGCGCCGGCCGCTCCACCGAGGAGGCCGGCGAGCACCGCGGCGGGCGGGAGGCGGTCGATGCGCCGTTCGACGACACCGACCACGTGGGCGAGCGAACGGCCGAGGAACCCGCCGAGCACGTAGCCGACCAGGGTACCGAGCATCCCGGCGATGCCGTCGATGGTGGCGGCGTCGGGCGCCAGGTCGCGACCGATCCAGAAGCCGGCCGCGGTGAACAGCACGACGAGGAACAGGCGAACGACTTCGACGAACATTTGGCCCCCTTCACCCGAATTGATCGGCCCGGAGGGGTCGACGCTTGAGGAGGGGACCGAAGATCGGCCCGAGGCCGGGCTACTTCTCGAGGACCTCGTCGAGCTTGGCCTCGGCGGCTTCCTCGTCGACGCCGATCGCGAAGGTCAGCTCGGAGACGAGGATCTGGCGGGCCTTGCTGAGCATGCGCTTCTCACCTGCGGAGAGGCCCTTGTCCTTCTCGCGGATGGTCAGGTTCCGGACGACCTCGGCCACCTGGTAGATGTCGCCGCTCTTGAGCTTCTCGACGTGGTTCTTGAATCGGCGCGACCAGTTGGTCGGCATCCGGGCTTCCTTCTTGCGCAGCACCGCGAAGACCTCTTCGACCTCTTCGTCGTTGATGACGTCGCGCAGGCCGATCTCCTCGGCGTTGTCGGCCGGGACCATCAGCGTGAGATCGCCGTAGGCCAAGCGCAGCACGAGGTAGTCGCGCTTCTCGCCGAACACGTCTTTCCGCTCGCGCTTCTCGATGGTGGCAGCACCGTGGTGGGGGTAGACGACCTTGTCGCCGACGTCGAAGGACATGAAGCTCCTCGCTGCGCCGCACCGCCGGGGACGAGCCGACGTGGGACTGGGGGTTGATCGACCGATCGGGAGAGGGTGCAAGTTTACCAGCCATTCCGGGCCCGTAGGAATCCGCCCGAACCGGTGCTCCGGTGTTCGACGGTAGGCTCGCCGGATGCCCGCGCGACGGCTCCTCGACACCACCGAGCTGTTCGCGAACCTGCCGACCGACGTGATCGACCGGCTCACCGCCCGTACCGAGACTCGCACCCTCGAACGCGGCGATCTCCTGTTCGCGCAGGGTGATCCGTCGACCGAGCTGTTCGTGGTCGTCGAGGGCAACATCGCGATCGCCACGAAGTCGACCGACGGCCGAGAATCACTCGTGGCGGTGATGGAAGCGGGCGGCCTCTTCGGCGAGCTCGGCCTCTTCGACGACGGCCCCCGCTCCGCCGACGCGAGAGCGTTGACTCCCGCGACGGTCGTCGCGCTCGGGTTCGAACACGTGCGCGACGTGCTGAACGAGCAACCCGATCTGCTCTGGATCGTGGTGCGTCTCCTTGCGCTCCGCCTCCGCGCGACTGACGAAGCGCTCGCCGACGCAGTCTTTCTCGACGTCCCCGCCCGCACCGCGAAGCGTCTCCTCGAGCTCGCCGGCGACGAAGACGAGGTCGAGCTCCCGATGACCCAGGAAGATCTTGCCGGTCTCGTCGGCGCCTCCCGGGAACGCGTGAACAAGGCGCTCGCCCTGTTCGTGAAGCTGGGCTGGGTCGAGGCCACCGGCCGCGGCCGCTACCGGATCCTGAAGCGCGAAGAGCTGACGCTGCGCGCCAACCCGTAGATCACGTGCTCCGACGCGAGTCGGATGCCGGGGAGGACGTCGGTGGCGTCGGCCACCATGACGGCGCGCTCCACGTCGAGCAGGTCCAGGAGCGTCACGGTGTCGGCCATCCATCCGTCGATGCTCTGCACCGTCCCGACACTGTCGGAGAGACCCACTCCCCGGGCATCGAAGCGGATCAGTCGACCGATCGCCGCGAGTCGTCGATCGAACGCGGACCTACGGCGCCCCGAGGAACGACAGGGTCCGGCTCCATGCGTCGGCCGCGTCTTCCGCACGGTGCATCGGGCGGTCGGGATCGTGGCCGAACCCGTGCTCGGCGCCGGGGTAGACGACGATCTCGCAGTCGGGCCGGTCGGCCCAGACCGCGCGGAGGGCCTCGACGTCGGCGATGGGCACGAACGCGTCGTCCCCGGCGAACAGCGCGAGCGTCGGGCACACGTCGGCCGCGGTGGCGAGCGGGTCGCGCTGGCTCGCGCTTTGCCAGTTCTCGGGGACCCGGACCATGCCGTAGAACGAGACCGCGCGGTCGAACCGGTCGGTCGCCGCGGCCTTCAACGCGTACATGCCGCCCATGCAGAAGCCGAGAACCGACACCACCGACACGTCGTCGTCAACGACGAGCCGGTCGGCGGCGCGGGTGAGGTCGCCGAGCTGGACCGCGTCGGCGAGGTCCTTCACCTGCGCCATGCGGGTGGTGAGCTCGGAGAGGTCGACACCGGCCTGGTGGAGCCGGGCGAAGGGTTCCGGGCAGAGCACCGCGAACCCGTGGGTGGCGAGCCGCCGGCAGATGTCGTCGAACAGGGGCCGGATCCCACCGACGTCGGGGTGGAGGACCAGCCCGGCTCGCGGCATCCCCTCGGGCCGGGCATGGATCGCCGGCACCTCGGCACCGTCGTCGCCGATCAACGTGATCCGCTCGGCCTCGACGTCGGTGATCGGACCTTCCACCAGTGCAGCCATCCCGGCAGGCTAGGAGAAGCCGGGGTCAGACGTAGCGTTCGAGGATGCTGGTCTCGGCGAGGCGGGAGAGACCGTCCTTGATCGCGCGGGCGCGGGCTTCGCCGACACCCTCGACCTCAACGAGCTCCGCCACTCCCGCCCGCATGATCTTCTGCAGGTTGGCGAAGCGCGCGACCACGTGGTCGGCGACGATCTCGGGGAGCCGCGGGATCTTCAGCAGCAGTCGGAACCCGCGCGGCTGGAGGGCGCCGTCGACACCGACGTCGGGCGGGAGGTGCAGGGCGCGGGCGACCTGGGAGAGGTCGAGGAGGTCTTCGGTGTCGAGCGCGGCGAGGCGGGCGAGCACGTCGTCGAGGTCCCGGGTCGCCGCCTCGACGTAGTAGTCGCGGGCCACCAGCCGGCGGCCGTCTTCGACGCCGCCCATGAGCTCCTCGAGCTGGAGCAGCACGAGGCGGCCGTCGTCGCCGAGCTCGATCACGTACTCCTCGATCTCCTCCGCGATCCGGCGCACCATCTCGGCCCGTTGCAGCACCGTGGCTACATCGCGGACAGTGACGAGGTCCTCGATCTCGAGCGCGGAGAGCGCGCCGCTCACGGAGTCGAGTCGCGACTTGTAGCGCTCGAGGATCTGGAGTGCCTGCTCGGCGCGGGCCAGCACCCGGGCGACGGGCTCGAGGCCCCGCTTCAACCCGTTGCGGTACACCGCGACCACCGACATGCGTTCCGACACCGTGATCACCGGCACGTCGATCTGGCGCGAGACCCGTTCGGCGGTGCGGTGCCGGGTGCCGGTCTCGCTGGTGGGGATGTCGGGGTCGGGAACGAGGTGGACGTTGGCCCGGGCGACCCGGGAACCGTCGGCGGTGATGATGATCGCGCCGTCCATCTTCGCCAGTTCGGAGAGGCGCTGGGGGGTGAACTCGGCGTCGAGCAGGAAACCACCCGAGCAGAGTGCGAGCACGTCGGGGCCGTCGCCCACGACGATCAGGGCACCCATCTTCGCCTGGATGATGCGGTCGAGGCCTTCTCGCAGCGGTCGCCCGGGGGCGACGAGTCGCATTGCCGCGAGGATCGCTTCGGAGCGCAACGGCTGCGGCACCGGGCGATCGCCTCCTGAGGTCTCGGGCTGGTGGGCCACTGGCTGACGGTCCGTGAGCAGGTCGCGCAGCGTCCGTGCTGCCGCGAAGGTTCGTGTGCGAGCGCAGGATACCAAGGACGCGCCCGGGCTTCTTCGACGACGGTCTGCCCCGCCGAACGCGTCAGCTTGCAGGACCGACCGAGACCACGGCCGGGCGGGAAGCCCGCTCACGGCCCCGATGGTCGTCGACCCGCACTGCCTCCCCGACTCGATCGATGGTGAGCAACCCCACCGCCGCGAGCGCCTCTCGCACGTCGCGCACCCGCACGGTGTGGACCCCGGGCACGTCGGGGCTCGACTGCGGCACGATCGCGCGGGTGAAGCCGAGCCGGGCCGCTTCGGCGAGGCGGCGGGCGGTGTGCGGCACCTGGCGCACCTCGCCGCCCAACCCGAGCTCGCCGAGCACGACGGTGGTCGGCGGGACCGGGATGTCGGCGTGCGCGCTCGCGACGGCCAACGCAATCGCGAGGTCGGCGCCGGCCTCGCTCACCCGGACTCCGCCGGCGACGCTGGCGTAGACGTCGCGACCGTTGAGCTCGAGCTCGGCGCGACGTTCGAGGACCGCCAGGAGCAGCGCGAACCGAGCGCCGTCGAGACCCTGGGCCGAGCGGCGGGGCATCGGGCTGTGCGTGGCGGCCACGAGTGACTGGAGCTCGACGAGCATCGGCCGGGCCCCTTCGAGCACGGGGGCGACGACCGAGCCGCTCGCGCCGGCCCGACGGTCGGTGAGGAAGAGTGCGGAGGGATCGGGCACACCGAGCAGCCCCCGCTCCGTCATCTCGAACAGGCCGAGCTCCTGCGTGGAACCGAATCGGTGCTTCATGACCTGGAGCAGCCGCAGCGCGTGGTGCCGATCACCTTCGAACGACAAGACGGTGTCGACGATGTGCTCGAGCACCCGGGGGCCGGCGAGGGTTCCTTCCTTGGTGACGTGACCGACCAGCAGCGTGATCACGTCGTGCTCCTTCGCGAACCGCACGAGCCGCTGCGCGCACTCGCGTACCTGCGCCACCGACCCCGCGGCGCCGCTCAGCTCGGGATCGAGCACGGTCTGGATCGAGTCGACCGCGACGACGCTCGGTCGGGAGTCGTCGACGTGCGCGAGCACGGCCGGCAGTGAGGTCTCGGCCACGACGAGCAGGTTGTCGTGCAGCACCCCGAGCCGCGACGCCCGCAACCGCACCTGCTGCACCGACTCCTCCGCCGCGACGAGCAGGACCGTGGCGCCGCCCTCGGCCATCGCCCCGAGCGCCTGGAGGACGAGGGTGCTCTTGCCGATGCCGGGTTCGCCGCCGATGAGGGTGACCGAACCCGAGACCAGGCCTCCCCCCAGCACCCGGTCGAGCTCATCGACCCCGGTGGAGACGCCGATGCCGGCGACGGGGTTGACCGAGGCGATCGGCACCGGCCGCTCCCCGGTGGTGACCGGAGCCGAGCGGGCGAGCGGCCGATGGTCCTCCCCCAAGCTGTTCCAGGCGCCGCACGAGGGGCATCGCCCCAACCATCGGGCGGCCTCGCCGCCGCATTCCGAGCATCGGTACCGAACGCGTGTTCGACTCATGCGCCGAGCGTACCGTCGGGGTGGGACACGATCGCGGAGGTTCGGCGGCGGAGGGCGCCTACGGCCTGGCGGCGGTGACGTACCGGACCGGCGGGAACATCCGCCAGACCCGGGGGCCGCGCTCGACCTCGAGGAGGCCGGCCTCGCCGAGGGTCTCGACGTGCTCCTCGGTCTTGGCCATGTCGACGATCACGATCCGTCCGCCGGGGCGGAGCACCCGGACCATCTCGCGGACCGCCGTCGCCCGTCCGTCGGCGTCGCGGATGTTGTGCAGGGTCATCGTCGTCACCACCGCGTCGAAGAACTCGTCGCCGAAGGGGAGCTCGCGCGCATCGCCGGTCTTGACCTCGACCCGGTCGGCGACGCCCTCACGTTCGGCGTTCTTCGCAGTGGCCTCCGGCGAGTTGCCCGACTGGTCCTCTTCATCCCACAGGTCGATACCGACCGCGAGCCCGTGGGGCACCCGCCGCGCCGCTTCCGTGAGGAGCAGACCACGCCCGCAGCCGACATCGAGAACGGTGTCGGAGTCCTCGAGCGCAGCCTGGTCGATGATGGAGACGCGTTCCTTGAGCTTGCCGACCTTGCTCGAGTACAGCATCCAGCCCGCCTCGCCCAGCGCCACCAGCGCGATCCCGATCGCGGCCGACGTGATGGTCGACGGTGAACCGGCGAGCAGGCCGACGATCGCGACGACCGCCGCGGCGCCGCCCCCGATGAAGAACATGCGGACAACACCCGGTGCATCGATCCCATACCTCCCGGTTCGGGCTGCTGGGGTATCTGCACTCACGGAGGGGTCGGTCACGGATCTGATTGCATCACGGATTCGATCTCACCGCACACTGCCGAGACCCGCTCGACGCGGTCGACGCCGGTTCCTGCGCTCACCGAGGAACAGCAACGCCAACGCGGCCGCGCCGAGGACGACGCCCGCACCGAGCCAGGCGACCCGGGTGACGTCGAGCCGTGACGAGTCCGTCTCGAGCACGGTTCGGGTCTCGGGCGCGAAGCGCCACACACGGGTTCCCGCTCCCGGGAGCGCCACGGCCACGCGCATGCGGAGCGCGTCGCGGAGCTGCGCGGTGAGGGCGGCGTCGAGGCCGGCAACGTCGACACGCTGGGCGGAGAGGTTGGCGACGAGCTCCGCGTCGCCCGCGACCCCCGATTCGGCCCCGGCCAGATTCGCGATCGCGCGGAAGTCGAACGTTGTGCGCACGGGATCCGTCGAGCGGCGCAGGCGCACCCCTCGGAGCGGCCCATCGGGTCCGTTCAACTCGGCCATCGCGATGCTGAGCTGGTCCGGTGACGAGAAGGGTCGTCGGATCACGAGCCCGGCGCTACCGTCGGCGCGGCGCGACCACGGCGCGACGGTCCAGCCCGCGGCGGGGAGATCGTCGAGACGCACCTGCGCCTCGAGCGTCGAGCCGCGTGCTTCGGCGGCACGGACGGCTTCGGGGTCGAGCACGACGCGGACCCGCACGACCCCGCTGCCGTCGTCGTGCACTTGGATGTCGACGCGCGCATCGATGCGACAAGCTGCGCCCACGAGCATCGCGACGGTGACCAGCAGCAGAACACGAACGGCGCGCACGGCCACCGTGTCTAGCTGACGCGCGCCCGCGCGACCACTCACCGAGGCCGCGCGCGCCCGGTGGGGAACGGCGCAAGTGTTCGCCCGCCGGTCACGCGACGTTCCTGCCGACGCAGACGGTTGGCAAGGTCCGACCCGTACCGTCGCCTCGAGTTGGTACCGGCAGGTCGGAAACGATGCGGGCTCATGGCCCGGGAGGAGTCGTGAGATGTCGAACGACGACGAAGGTGTGATCAACAACCCGAGTGCGAACGAGACGTTCGACGAGGTGCAGACCGCGCGCCTGTCGCGACGGGCGGTACTCGGCGGCGGCCTCGCGGTCGGTGCCGCGGCCGTAGCGGCCGGGACGTTGGGTGGAGGGGTCGGCCAGGTGCTGGCGGCACGTCCCGCGGAGGCAACCTGGTACCCGAACCCGGGCGGTGGCCCACTCCTCGGCTTCGAGGGGATCCCGACCTCGACGGCCGACACGGTCGTCGTGCCCCCCGGCTACAGCTGGGACGTGCTGATCGCGTGGGGTGACCCGGTCTCGAACGGACCTGGGTTCGCGCCGGACGCGAGCAACTCGGCGGCCGACCAGGAACGCCAGTGGGGCATGCACAACGACGGTTTGGTCTTCTTCCCGTTCGGCTTCCTCGGGAACTGGCGGGGACTGATCGTCCAGAACAACGAGTACACCGACGACGGGCTGCTGTTCCCCGACGGGGTCGCGAGTTGGAGCGCCGAGAAGACCCGCAAGTCCCAGGCTGCCAACGGCGTGTCGATCATCGAGGTGGTCAAGAACTGGCGAACCGGTTGGCAGGTCAAGCGACCGTCGCACTACGCCCGACGGATCACCGCGTACACCCCGTTCACGATCTCCGGACCTGCAGCCGGCCACCCACTCTTGAAGACGGGCGCCGACCCGTCGGGGAAGCGGGTGTTGGGCACACTGAACAACTGCGCGATGGGCTACACGCCCTGGGGGACCTACCTCACGTGTGAGGAGAACTTCAACGGCTACTTCAAGAAGACCACGAACGGTCCGCTCGAGGATCGCTACGGGATCGACTCGTCTCCCGACTACCTCTGGCACACCACCGACACGCGGTTCGACCTCGACGTCGAACCCAACGAGGCGAACCGGTTCGGCTGGGTCGGAGAGATCGACCCGTTCAAGCCGAGGAGCACGCCGGTGAAGCGGACCGCACTCGGCCGCTTGAAGCACGAGGGTGCCTGGGTGGAGGAAGCCGACGACGGTCGCGTCGTCGTCTACATGGGCGACGACCAGGTCTTCGAGTACATCTACCGGTACGTGTCCAACGACCCGTGGAAGACCGCGTTCAAGAAGGGACGCCACCCGCTCGACGACGGCATCCTCTACGTCGCGAAGTTCAACGCCGACGGGACCGGCGACTGGCTGCCGCTCACGAAGGACAACCCTGCGCTCGCCGGCTTCGCGACCCAAGCCGACATCCTCATCAACACTCGCGCCGCGGCCGACGCGGTGGGCGCGACGAAGATTGACCGGCCCGAGTGGATCGACGTGCTCGACAGCAAGAAGGAGGTCTACGTCACCCTCACCAACAACAGCGGGCGGGGAACCGGCACGAACCCGGGTGTCGACGGACCGAACCCCCGGGTGGCCAACCGGTACGGACAGATCGTGCGGTGGGACTACGCGAACGACTTCACCGACCCGGTCTTCTACTGGGAGATGTTCGCCCTCGCCGGCGACCCGACAGTGGCAACCACCGGGTCGACGATCGTGGGCGACAAGTACGGCTCCCCCGACGGCATCTACGTCGCGCCGAGCGGACGCATCTGGATCCAGACCGACGTTTCCACGTCGACGATCGATGCCGGCTTCTACGCCGGCTTCGGGAACAACCAGATGCTGTGCGCCGACCCGGTGACGAAGGAAACGCGGCGGTTCCTCGTGGGACCGAAGCAATGCGAAGTCACCGGGGCCTTCGCCTCACCCGACGAGCGCGCTCTGTTCGTCGGGATCCAGCACCCAGGTGAGCGCGCCGACGGAGCACCGACCGATCCCGCAGCGCCTGACGCGTTCTCCTCGTGGCCCGGCGGTCCGGGCACTCGGCCGCGGTCGTCGCTCATCGTCATCACCAAGGACGACGGCGGCAAGATCGGCAGCTGACCTGCCCGGCAGGCTGCCAGACGCGGAACGGCCGGGGCCCGAGGGCCCCGGCCGCTTCGCGTCAACAGGTTCTTCGTTCGAAGCGAGCTGCTACTCGGGCGGGCCGCTTCCGGCGAGCTCGACCGGCGGGGGCTCGACGGCTTCGATGGTGCGGAACACGATCTCGTCGTCTTCCACGTCGACCACGATCCCTTCGCCGGTGTGGAACTCCTTCCACAGGATCCGCTCCGAGAGCGGGTCCTCGACCATCCGCTGGATCGCCCGCCGCAGCGGGCGGGCACCCATGCTCGGGTCGTAACCCTTCTTGGCCAGCAGCAGCTTCGCCTCGTTGGTGAGGTCGAG
>JBBRHS010000009.1:0-20019 GCA_038222385.1 Acidimicrobiia bacterium | reverse complement strand
GTCGAACCCGGGCTTTGTCCCCCACTCCGGTTTCCGGGGGGTTTACCCCCCGGGGGGGGGGGTTTAAAACCCTTGGCCGGGGGTGGGGCGGGGGGGTTGGGCATGCTCTGCGCGCCGCTCTCGCTGCTGATCCTCCCCGGGGTCTGGCTCGTGCTGGTGCTCGTCGGGTGCACGATGATGTTCCGCGCCGTCGATGTACCGACGTTCACCGAAGCCTTCATCGGCCTCGGCCTCCTCGCCCTGCTCATCGCGTACCTCCCGACCATCTACGGGTGCGCCGGCTCAACAGGTTCTCGGCCGAGGGAGGGATCCCGGCCCGGACGCAGGGTCACCGCCGCGGGAGCGGTGCTCGACGCCGCTGCGATCCACCTCTCGACGATCGACGTCCCGCGCGAGCCGCAGGCAGCGCTCCTGATCCGGGCCGGCTACCTCGCGTTGCGACCCATCGCCGAGTTCTTCGGCGCCGACATCGACCCCGACCCGTCGCCCACCGATCCGATCAGCATCGCGCGCGACGAGTTCGACGCGCTCTGCGACCGCATGGCCGCGGCCGGGGTTCCGCTCGTCGCCGACCGCGACCAGGCCGGGCGAGGCTTCGCCGGTTGGCGGGTCACCGACGATGCTCCACTCCTCGCGCTCGCGGGGCTGGTGGCGGCGCCCTACGCGATGTGGTCGTCGGACCGATTGCTCAACTTCCGCCGGCCGCCGCTTCGACGGACGAGGCGGCGCCGTTGACGGGAGTGTCGTCGACGGAAGTCGGGTCCACCTCGGGCTCGACCGGGTTCACTTCCGGGTCAGGAGGATCGATGCCCTGCTCGAGCAGCGAGGCCTCGTACGCGGAGTAGACCCATGCGAGGAACCGTTCGACGCCGTTCACCGCGTTGCCCGTGCGGATCGAGTGAAACACGTCGAACGCGTGCGAGCCGCCTTCGATCTCGGCGTAGGCCACGGGTCGTTGCGACACAGCCCGGAGCGCAGTCACGAACTCGCGCGCCTGCGAGACCGCGGCGATGTTGTCGCGGTCGCCGTGGATCACGAAGAACGTTGGCGCGTCGGCGTGCGCGCGAAGCGTCGGCGATCCCGACTCGTACAGCTCGCGGTCGTCGGCCAGCGAGGTCTTCATGACCCTGTTGGCGAGCCACTCGTCGGCGGGGGAGGTGCCGATCTCGGCCACGAGGTCGTACACGCCGTAGAACGGCACGCACGCGGCGACGCTCGTGTCGGCGTCCTCGAACCCCGGCTGGTACTGCGGGTCGTTCGCGGTCAGGGCGACCAGCGCCGCGAGGTGTCCGCCGGCCGAACCGCCGGTGACGACGATGAAGTCGGGATCACCCCCGTACTCCTCGATGTGCTCGCGCACCCAAGCCAGGGCCTGCTTGCAGTCGACGAGGTGATCGGGGAACGTCGCCTTGGGGCTCAGCCGGTAGTTGTTCGCGACGCACACCCATCCCTCGGCCGCAAGGTGGAGCATGAGTGGCAGACCCTGTTGCGACTTGTCGCCGATGATCCACGCTCCGCCGTGGATCTGGAGCAGCACCGGCAACTTCTTCGACGGCCCGCGGGCGTCGGCGGGTTTCGGCTGGTAGACGTCGAGGAGGTGACGCTTCCCGGCGCCCTCGGCGTAGCGGATGTTCCTGGTCCGCCGGACCCGGCGGTCGCGCAGGTAGAAGGGGAAGAGGAGCTCGCGCCGCGACGTCCGGGCCGCGAGCCGCTGGGCCCGCCCGGGGGCGATCTCGTCGCGGTAGCCGCTGCCGAGCGCGGCGCGGAGGGCGTCTTCGATCACGTGGACGCTTCGCATCGACACGGAGATGAGCCACACCAGGCCGGCCCAGGACACGAAGGTGATCGCGAGCGCGACGTATCCGATCCACGAGTCGAGGGCACCGAACGCGACGAATGCGATCGTGGCGAGGATCTGCCACGCGAGGTGGATCCCGGCGAGCTCGCTGGTGAGCCAGCCGGCGAAGAAGCTCGGCGCCATGAACTGCCAGCGGGAGGAGGGGCGGATCGCGTTCAGGGTGAAGCACAGCCCGAGCAGGCTCACGGCGAAGAAGACCCACGGCATCACCTGAACATTCTGTCAAACCGCGAGGCTGCCGCGAGCGTCGGCGCCGTGATGGGTCCATACTGATCACGTGCAGCGCCTCACCGGCCTCGACGCGGCGTTCCTCCAGCTCGAGACCCCCTCGAACCACATGCACGTGATGGCCGCGGCGATCCTCGACCCGTCGGGGATCGAAGGTGGGTTCACCGCCCATACGCTCCGGGCTCTGGTGGCGGAACGGATCGACCAGATCGTCGCCTTCCGGCGCCGACTCGTGACGGTGCCGTTCTCGCTCCACCACCCGCTCTGGGTCGAGGATCCCGGCTTCGATCTCGACTACCACGTGCGTCGCGTGGCCGTACCCGCTCCGGGCGGACCCCACGAGCTCGCCGAGGTCATGGGCGACATTGCGTCGCGCCAGCTCGACCGCACCCGTCCGCTCTGGGAGCTGTGGGTGGCCGAGGGCCTCGAGCACGGGCACTCCGCGATCATCGCCAAGATGCACCACGCCGCGATCGACGGCGCGTCGGGAGTCGACGTCCTCGCCAAGCTCGTCGACCTGGAACCGCACCCGGCCGAGCGGCACGAGCCCGTCGAGTGGCACGCGGAACGGGTGCCGTCCGACCTCGAGATGGTGGTCGCGTCGATGGTCTCGATCGCACGCCAGCCCGTGAAGATGGTGCGGGCCGTGCGCCACCTCACCGGCTCGGCCGTGCGGCTCGTCACCCGCATCCGCCAGAACCCGGTGCAGGCGGGCGTCCCCTTCACCGCGCCGCGGCTCCCGTTCAACACGTCGATCACCCCGCACCGCCAGGTCGCGTTCGCGTCGGCGCCCCTCGCCGACGTCGAGACGGTGCGCGACGCGTTCGGGGTGACCGTCAACGACGTCGTGCTCGCGGTCGTGGCGGGTGCGATGCGTCGCTACCTCGACGACCGGGGTGAGCTGCCCGACGTGCCGCTCGTCGCGGTGATCCCCGCGTCGGTGCGTTCCGTCGACCAGAGCGGGAACATGGGCAACCGCGTGTCGGCGATGTTCACGCGGCTCGCGACCGAGCTCGACGATCCGGTGGAACGCCTGTTCGCGGTCCGTGAGGTGATGAGCGGGGCGAAGCTCGTGCACCGCGACATCGGCGGAGAGACGCTCGAGGAGTGGGCGGAGTTCCTCGCCCCCACGGTGCTGTCGGGTGGTGCCCGGCTCTACGGCCGACTCCGACTCGCAGAGCGCATGCCACCGATCTACAACCTCGTGGTGTCGAACGTCCCCGGCCCGACCTTCCCGCTCTACATCGCGGGCGCGCGTCTCGTAGGCCTCTACCCGATGGGTCCGATCTTCGACGGAGCCGGTCTCAACGTGACCGTGCTGAGCTACCTCGACTCGATCGACGTCGGGCTCATGGCCTGCCGGGAGATGGTGCCCGAGCTCTGGCATCTCGCCGACGCGTTCCCCGGTGCGCTCGCCGACCTCGTGAAGGCCGCCGAGGCTTCGTAGCGGCCGGCCGGCCGGCCTCTTCTAGAGGCCTTCGAAGACGCTGGTCTCGCGGGTCGCCGGTCGTTCGCCACGGCGGATGAACCACTCCCATCCGAACGCCTCCCGGAACGCGTCGTCGGGCATGGTGAGGAAGAACGACGACTCGGGGATCTGGCTCGCGTGGGCGCGCATGGCGTCGCGCTTGCGGTCGACGTACTCCCTCACGTCGACGGTGGTGGTGATCTCCGACTCAGGTGATCCCATCTCGTCGAAGTCGGACGGGTCGGGTGCGTCGGCGCCGACGGCGAGATCGTCCGGTCGCGCGGCCATCAGGCGTTGGATGTGGTCGCGATTCAGGGTCTCTTCGTAGACCCGGGGTGTCCCGGCGAGCTCACCGGCGCGCACGCCGACGCGGTGCACCTGCACGTGGTCGGGGTGACCGTAGCCACCGTGGTCGTCGTAGACGGTGAGCACGTCGGCCTGCTCCTCGACGAGGATCGCCGCGAGGCGGCTCGCAGCTTCTTCGATGTCGGCGGACCAGAACGAACCCTCGGCGTCGTTCGTCGGTTCTCCGTCCATGCCCGAGTCGAGGTAACCGAGGAACTCGACCCGGGCGACTCCGAGCACCTCCGCGGCGCGCTGCGTCTCGAGGACCCGGCGGTCGGCGAGGCTCTCGCCCGGGTCGAGGAAGCCGTCACCGACCTCACCGACCTCGCCGCGGGTGGCCACGACCAGCACGACACGGTTGCCCTCGGCCGCCGCGCGCGCCATGACCCCGCCGGTTGCAATAGCTTCGTCGTCGGGATGCGCGTGGAACGTGACCAGGGTGAAGGGCATCACACGATCCTCCCACGGGCGACAGATTCCAGAACGTGTCATGGTGCGGCGTCGAACCTGACGTTAGTGTTAGGGAACTGCCCGGCAGCGTTGCAGCCGTTGGGCTCGAACGGGGGGTAGGTCGATGGGGAAGCACCCGCGTCAGACGGGCACGAGGCGTCGTCTCGCCGTCGTCGTCACCGGGGTGACTGTGCTCGCGCTCACGCTCGGAGCGGGTTTCGGTGGCGTTGCCACCGCAACCGACTCGGGGAGCACGACCACGGAAGAACCGGCCGGGGGCTGGCCCACGGTCGACCAGCCCGGGGTCAGCGACACCGACATCCGGGTCGGTGGGGTCACCTCGACCACCAACGCCACGCAGGGCCGGTACGACACGGCCTACGACGGCGTGAAGGCCTACTTCGCGATGGTCAACAAGGCCGGCGGCGTCTACGGGCGCAAGCTGAAGCTCGTGGCCGAGCGTGACGACGTCATGTTGAAGAACAAGCAGGAGGTCCAGGCGCTCATCGACCAGGACAACGTCTTCGCCGTCCTGCCGGTCGCGAACATCGCCGGCTTCAGCGGGGCGGAGGTCCTCCAGGCGCAGGGAATCCCGGCGTTCGGCATCAACTACAACGAGGAGTGGAGCAACAAGGACGCCATGTTCGGCGACCGCGGCTCCCTGTGCTTCGACTGCCCCGGCATCGCGCTGCCGTGGGTGGCCAAGAAGCTCGGCAAGAAGAACGTCGCCGTCCTCGCGTACGCGGTGCCGCAGTCGAAAGGGTGCGCCGACGGCATCGTGAACTCGTTCGAGGAGTACAAGGGCGCGGCGAAGGTCGCCTTCACCGACACCGCGCTCTCGTTCGGCAACGCCGACTTCAGCGTGCAGGTCGACAAGATGAAGCAGGCCGGAGTCGACTTCGTCACCACCTGCGTGGATCAGAACGCGGTGTTCAACCTCGCGAAGGAGATGCGCAAGCAGCGTCTCGACGCCACGCAGTATCTCCCCGACGGCTACGACCCCGAGTTCATGAAGCAGAACGGAAAGCTCTTCGAAGACTCGATCGTATCCACCCTCTTCGCGCCGGTGGAGACGAAGCAGAAGCCGGCCGGGCTCAAGAAGTACATCAAGTGGATCAAGAAGACCGGCGGTCCGGTCACCTCCAACTCGATCACCGGCTGGATCAACGCCGACCAGTTCGTGACCGGCCTCGGCCTCGCCGGGCCCGACTTCACCCGCCAGAAGGTGATCGACGGGATCAACAACGGCCCCGACTTCACGGCCAACGGACTCATCCCACCGACCGACTGGAGCACCGCGCACACCGAATCTGATCCCCAGATCGGCTGCCCGGGCGCATACATGCAGGTCGCAGCGAACGGGGCGTTCAAGCCGATCTTCGTCAAGGACGGGAAGATCTTCCCGTGCTTCGACAACGACCTCGCGAGTGTCCCGAAGAACCCGCTGGAGTACGAGGGGTAGGGACCGACTTCCGAGCGCGGGGAGCGAGCGGGCCACGTGGACGAGTTCATCCAGTACGCGCTACGTGGTATCCCGTTCGGCTGTGTCTTCGCGCTCGTCGCGGTGGGTCTGGTGCTCACCTACAAGACTTCGGGTGTCTTCAACCTGGCGTTCGGGGCCCAGGCCTATGTGTGCGCCGTCGTGTACTACGTCGCCCACACCGAGCACGGGTGGCCGATCTGGGCGGCATTCATCCTCTCGGTCGTGATCGTCGGCCCGATCATCGGGCTGATCCTCGACCGGTTCCTGTTCCGACATCTGCGTACCGCTCCCGCGATCGCGCGCCTCGTCACCTCGTTGGGTCTCCTCGTGGCGATACCCGAGGCCGTGAAGATCTTCTTCGACGAGTCGTCGGTCACGTCGGTCGTCGGGGTCTGGCCAACCGACGAGTTCGACCTTCCCCGCCTCTACCGGGTCTTCGGCTACGACCTCGACGGTGACCAGCTCGCGACCATGGTCGCCGTCGCGGTCGTCGCCGTCGGCCTCGGTCTGCTGTTCCGTTACACCGCGCTCGGTCTCCGCATGCGAGCCGTGGTCGAGAGTCCCCGCATGACGGAGCTCAACGGCATCAATGCCGATCGCCTCGGTGCGTTCGCATGGATGCTGTCGAGCGCGCTCGCCGGCCTGGCCGGAGTGTTGCTCGGACCGCTCTTCGCCCGGCTGAGCGGGAACAACTACACCACCGTCATCGTCGCCGCGATCGCCGCGGCGGCGTTCGGGCGTTTGACCAGCATCCCGTTGGCCCTCCTCGGCGGTCTGTTGCTGGGGATGATGCAGGGTCTCCTCGCCGGGTACCTCCCGTCCGACAGCGTCTTCACCCAGGGTCTCCGGCCCTCGCTGCCCTTCATCGCGCTGTTCCTGCTCCTGCTGTTCTGGCCCGGCCTGCGCTCGAAAGCCGAGATCCGGGATCCACTCTCGGGGGTCGACCCGCCGCCGCCCGGCCTCGCCGCTCTCGACCGCAGTGCGTTCATGACCTGGGGGACGCGGGCATTCGGAGTCGTGGTAGGCGGGACCGTGTTCTTCTTCCTGATGACCGCGTTGAGCAACTACTGGGTGCTCACGTTCCAGTCGGCGGTCATCTACAGCATCATCTTCCTGTCGATCACCGTGATCACGGGGATGGCCGGCCAGGTGTCGCTCTGCCAGGCGACGTTCGCGGCGATCGGTGCCTATGGTGCCGCGCAGCTCGCGCAGCAGTACGACGTGCCGGTCCTGCTCGCGCTCGTGATCGGGGCGGTGGTCGCCGCGGTCGTCGGCGCGCTCCTGGCGATCCCGTCGTTGCGACTCGGTGGGATCTTCCTCACGCTCGCCACCTTCGCGTTCGCCTTGATGTTCGAGAACGTGCTGCAGCCGCTCGGTTGGGTGAGCGGCGGCACCCGTCCCGTGAAGCTCGGGCGCCCGTCGATCGGACCGATCTCGTTCGCGGGCGAGCGCTCGTTTCTCGTGCTCTGCCTCGTGATCCTCGTGGTCGTCTCGGTGCTCGTGATCCTCGTGCGTCGCGGCACGACGGGTCGTTACCTCGATGCGGTGCGCGGGAGCGAGGTCGCGGCCGCGTCGATCGGGATCAACGCGTCGCGCGCTCGCATCACCGCCTTTGCGTTCTCAGCTGCGATCGCCGGGCTCGGCGGCGGGCTCCTCGCGGTACAGAACGGCCAGGCCCGGCCGATCGACTACACCTACTTCATCGGGCTGTTCTGGGTCGTGATCGTCGTGTCGCTCGGCGCCCGGACCGTCGAGGGCGCGGTGAACGCCGGCATGGGCTTCATGCTGTTCCCGATCTTCCTGAGCCAGTGGTTGCCCGGGCTGCTCAACATCATCCAGCCGTGGCACGAGTTCGGTCCGTTCCCCGTCGGCCTCCAGTTCGTGTTCTTCGGCCTGGGGGCGATCACCTACGCGAGGCACCCCGAAGGCGTGCTCGAGCACCAGAAACGCAAGTCGACGGCGTTCACGGAACGGCAGCTCGACCGCTTCCGCAAGGAGCCCCCGGCGCCGCCCGACGAGAACGTGCCACCCGTCGAGCCGGCCTTGACCCCGGCCGAACCGTGATGCCGTCGTGAGCCTGCTGGTCGCCGACGGGGTGACGAAGACCTTCTCCGGGATCACCGCGCTCGACGACGTCTCCCTCCGGGTCGACGCGGGCGAGGCGGTCGGTCTGATCGGTCCGAACGGCGCGGGGAAGACCACCCTGTTCAACTGCCTGCTCGGCATCCTCCGGCCCGACGCCGGGACGGTCACCTTCGACGACCGCGCGCTCACCGGCTGGCCGGTGTACCGCCGGGCCCGTTCGGGGTTCGGCCGTACCTTCCAACGGATCGAGCTCTTCGCAGGGATGACCGTGCTCGAGCACATGCTCGTCGCGGCGCGGGCTCGTCGGGGCGACGGCCGGCTCTGGAAGGACGTGTTCGGGCTCGACCGGCCCCGAGCCGAAGACCGGGAGGAGGCCGACCGCACGCTCGAGCTGCTCGGTCTCACCGACGTCGTCGACCAACCGGTCGAGTCGCTCAGCCTCGGGCGGGGTCGGCTCGTGGAGGTGGGCCGGGCGCTCATGACCGAACCGAAGCTGCTCCTCCTCGACGAACCGTCGTCGGGCCTCGACCGGAACGAGACCGCCGAGCTCACCGAGACGCTCGAGGCCGTGCAGCGGGAGCGCAGCGCCGCGGTGTTGCTCGTCGAACACGACGTCGAGATGGTGCAGCGATTCGCGACGCGGCTCTACGTCCTCGACTTCGGCACCCTGATCGCCGAGGGACCGACCGCCACCGTGATGAACGATCCGTCGGTCCGGCGCGCGTACCTCGGTGAGGTCGGACCCGACGACACCGCCGGTGTCTCGCCGAACGGATCGACCACGTGAGCACGCAGGGCACGACGGCCGACACGCCCGTCGGGGCCGACGCTGCACCCCCGCTGCTCGAACTGCGCGGCGTCGATGCCGGCTACGGCCCGTTCCGCGCCCTGTTCGGCGTGTCGTTCCAGGTACCGGTGGGTTCGGTGGTCGCGCTGTTGGGCGCGAACGGTGCGGGCAAGACCACGGTGGCGAGGGTCTGCTCCGGGCTCCTGCACGCGACCGCGGGCACGGTCGAGCTCGGTGGGGTCGACGTGACGACCAAGCACGCCTACCAGATCGCCCGACTCGGGGTGACGCACTCACCCGAGGGGCGGTCGGTGTTCGCGTCGCTCACGGTCGAGGAGAACCTCAACCTGGCGTTCCGGGCGCAGCTCGGCAAGCGCGGCGTCGCCGACGCGCTCGCCCGCGCCTACGAGCTCTTCCCCCGCCTCGGTGAACGGCGGGGCCAGCTCGCAGGAACCCTGTCGGGCGGGGAGCAGCGGATGCTCGCGCTCGCGCGCGTCCTGGTGCGGCCGCCGAAGCTCCTCATCGCCGATGAGCTCTCGCTGGGTCTCGCTCCGATCGTCGTCGACGAGGTGTACGCCAACCTCGCGCAGATCCGGGCCGCGGGAACGTCGTTGCTCCTGGTCGAGCAGTACGTCCACCACGCGCTCGGCCTGGCCGACCACGTCGTCCTCCTCGACAAGGGTCAGGTGGCCTTCGACGGGCCCAGCGACGAGCTCGGCGACCTCGCCGAGCAGATGATCGCCGGCGCCGACGGGTCCGGCTCAGGATCCGAAGAGTGAGCGCTGCGTCACCGCGGTGAGGGTCTCGACCATGGCCTCGCGGTCGAGGTCGACCTGCTCGGTCAGGGCGTAGTAGTTCAGGCGCTCCGTCATCGCGACCAACGCGAGCGCGGCGACGAACGGGTCGAGGCCGGGAGGGTCGGCCTCGGTGATGCGGCGGGCGAGGATCGACGAGAACCCGGCCAAGGTGTCGGTCCCGAGCCGCCCGAACTCGCTCCCGCCGATCTCGGCCTCGGTCCACGCCCGGATGATCGGTCCCGAGCGCTCGTAGAGCTCGGCGAATGCGGCGATCCACTCGCCGAGCGCCCGCTTGCCCTTCGCGTTCGACCGGAGCGGGGGGAAGGCCTCGGCGAGGTGGGTCATCTCCACGGCGACGTCGGCGGCCAGCGCCCGGAAGAGCTCTTCCTTGTTCGCGAAGTAGAGGTAGAAGGTGCCGTGGGAGGTGCGGGCGAGCTTCACGATGTCGTCGACCCGGGCTGCGTGGTAGCCGCGTGCGGAGAAGACGGTCACCCCGGCGTCGAGGAGCTTGCGCCGCGTTCGCTGCCCGCGGGCCCTGAGCTCTCGCGGGGGCCCGGTGCCGGGCGCGGCCCGGGGCGCGTCGTTCGACCGAGCCATCCGGATCAGGCTAGAACCTCCTGACACGCGTGTCACGAAAGGACCCCCCGATGAGCCCGTCCATCACCGTCGGCGACACCGCACCACCGCTGGTCATCGAGAACCTGACCCGCACGAACTTCGTCCGCTACGCCGG
This sequence comes from Acidimicrobiia bacterium, assembly GCA_038222385.1. Classification (GTDB taxonomy): domain Bacteria; phylum Actinomycetota; class Acidimicrobiia; order IMCC26256; family JANYLB01; genus JANYLB01. The sequence goes on along the minus strand of JBBRHS010000009.1, from coordinate 9,785 downwards.
TGCGTCCGGCGACTTCAACCCGATGCACCACGACGACACGATCGCGGCCCAGGTCGGCAACCCGTCGGTGTTCGGTCACGGGATGCTCACCGCCGGGCTCATGGCCCGGGTGGTGAAGGACTGGCTCGGACCCGAGGCCCTGCGGCGGATCCAGGTACGGTTCGCGAAGCAGGTCTGGCCGGGTGAGACGCTCACCTTCACCGCCACGGTCACCGTCGTGCACGACGACACCGTCGACCTCGACCTCGAGGCGACCAACGCCGAGGGAGAGGTCAAGCTCACCGGAACCGCGACTGCCGCGGTCTAGCTCGAAGGGAACGGGACTGCACGATGGGACTGCTCGACGGAAGAGTGGCGTTGGTCACCGGTTCGGGTCGCGGCATCGGCCGCGAGTTCGCACTGTGCCTCGCATCGGAGGGCGCGAAGCTCGTCGTGAACGACGTCGGTGTGTCGCTCGACGGCCAGGGTACCGACGAAGACCCTGCACACCAGGTGTGCCAGGAGATCAAGGAAGCCGGCGGCGAAGCCGTCCCGAACTACGACTCCGTGACCGACTTCGACGGCGCGGGTCGCATGATCCAGACGGCCGTCGACGCGTTCGGCACCATCGACATCCTCGTGAACAACGCCGGGATCGTACGCGACCGGTCGCTGCTCAAGATGAGCGAAGACGACTACGACGCGGTCGTGGCGGTGCACCAGAAGGGCACGTTCAACACGACCCGCCACGCCGCGCCGATCATGAAGGAAGCCGGGTACGGTCGCATCATCAACATCACGTCGTCGGCCGGTCTGCGCGGGAACTTCGGCCATACCAACTACGGCGCGGCCAAGGCCGCGATCATGGGCATGACGTTCATCTGGTCGATCGAGCTCGGCAAGTACGGGATCACGGTCAACGCGATGGCGCCCGCGGGAGCCACCCGCATGACCGCGTCGCTCTTCGAACGCACCGGGACCGCACCCCCACCCGAAGCCGACCCGGCACTCAACGCGCCCATCGTCGCGTACCTGGCTTCCGAGGAAGCCGGTCACGTGAACGGCCAGGTCGTCGGTCGCACCGACTTCGCGTACACGATCTTCCAGCACCCCAAGCCCGTGGCGTCGATGTGGCGGGAGGGCGGCTGGGACGTCGCCGGCGTGGCCGAGAACTTCGGTGGTGTCCTCGGTCAGCACCTGCAGCAGGTCGGCATGACCATGCCCACCGGCATGCAGCACGACAAGAAGTAGTGGGCGGGTCGACTCCGGTCAGGTACGTGGTTCGAGCGACTGCAACCTGACGTCGTAGCGCTGCTTGTACGTGACCGAACCGACCGGTGACGGGCTCTGGTCGGTCTCGTTCCCGAGCGAGCGCACGATGAGGTTGGTGCCGGGCAGGACCCACCGGTGCTCGATTCCACCGCCGCTGCGTTGGCCGCCCTGCTTCGACGTGATCCGCAGCCGGACGGTGTCGACCGACTTGCCCGCGACCCGCACGGTCGCCGGGCCGATGACCCGGTAGGTGTAGGTCGTGGTGTCGGGCGCCCCACTCGCCGGCGTGTCGGTGCAGGTTCCCTTCCAGGTGTCGCCGACCTCGGGCGCGGCGGGGAGGTCGACGAGGTCGGGACACGTGTACGTGTCGGCCACGGTCTGGTTGAAGAACCGGTCCGACGTCGTCGTGCCGGTGAGGACCCAGGTGCCGTCGCGGCGTCGACAACGGTTGGCGCCGTCGTAGCGACCCTCGAGCACGTCCCACCGGGTGTCGACGCCACACGGCGTGTCGGTGACCGTGAGCGTGGTGGTCTTCGGATAGGGGTTGGTCGCCCCGCCGAGTGCGCTCACCGACTCCGAGCCCACGGTGCGGTAGAGGTAGACGCCCGGCGCCGGGTCGCCGGGCCGCGCCGCCCGGCGCACCACCCGAGAAGCGCTTCTCGACCGCGGCGACGTCGACCGGCTTCGCGTCGTTGCGGAAGAACCGGTCCCACACGAAGTAGCCCGCGGTGCCGCCCACCAGGATCACGCCGAGTGCGACGAACCCCGCGATGCGCCACCCGTGCCCGCGTCGTTCGTATCTGTCCTGCGCCCCCGGCCCCCCGTCGGTCACGACTGGAGTGTAGGGGTCGGGCCGGTCGTTCTCGTCGGACGACGTAGATTCAGTGGGGTGACCCTCCGCATTCTCAACGAGATGGGACGCGGCGCCGCGGCCCGCATCCGTGATGCCGTCCCCGACGCCGAGATCATCACAGTCGGTGCCGAGCCCCCCGAGCCGGGTACGACCGCCGACGTCTTCTTCGGCGGCTACGGGCCTCATTCACTCGAGTTCGCCGCGTGCGTCCCCTGGGTCCAACTGTCGGGAACCGGCGTCGACAAGGTGCCGCGCGAGATGTACGACGGCCGGACGGTCACCTGTGCGCGCGGGGCAAGCGCGATCCCGATCTCGGAGTTCGTGCTCGCGGCGATGCTCGCGTTCGAGAAGCGCATGCCCGACGTGTGGATCCACGAGCCGCCGGCGCACTGGAACTTCGCCGACCTGGGCGGCCTCCACGGACGGAACCTGGGCCTCGTCGGTCTCGGGGGCATCGGCGCGGCCATCGCCGAGCGGGCGGTCCCGTTCGGGATGCACGTGCGGGCGACGCGAAGGACGATGGCCCCGAGCCCGGTGGCCGGAGTGGAGGTGGTCCCGTCGCTCGACGACCTCCTCGCCTGGTCCGATCATCTGGTGCTGGCCGCGCCGGCGACCGATCGCACGCGACACCTCCTCGACGCCGACGCGTTCTCCCGGGTGAAGCCGGGCGTGCACCTCGTGAACATCGCCCGCGGGTCACTCGTCGACCAGGACGCGCTGCGCGAGGCGCTCGACGACGGCCGCGTCGCGCTCGCCACCCTCGACACGGTGACCCCGGAACCCCTGCCGGAAGGGCACTGGCTCTACGCGCACCCGGCGGTACGGGTCAGCGCGCACGTCTCGTGGGCATCGCCCGCCGGGCTCGATCCCGCGATCGAGCTGTTCATCCAGAACCTCCTGCGCACGGTCTCGGGCGAACCCCTCCTGCACGTCGTCGATCCCGCCGAGGGCTACTGATCGTCACCCCTCCGGTGTCACCAAGGGGTGCCGAAGCGTTCCCGGTGGGTCTTCTCGGCGACGGGCGCGCGGCGCGGGGGTCCGAGCGGTCGTGCGGGGTACCCGATCGGGACGACGGCGACGGGCCGGACGTGGTCGGGCAGGCCGAGGATCGCCGCCAGGTCGCCGACGAAGGTGGGGAGGGTCGTGAGGGCGCTGCCGAGTCGGGCCGCGTTCGCGGCGAGCAGCAGGTTCTGGATCGCGGGGAAGATCGACGCCGCGAGCGCCGTCTCGACGCAGTGCGTCGTGTCACCGGCGACGACGACGAGCACGGGCGCATCACTCACGCCGCCGGTCGCGCCCCGGTCGACGGCTGCGAACAGGCCCGGGGTGAGTCGGGCGCGGGAGAACTCGCGCCCGGCGTTCGCCCACGCGTCGGCGGTGATGGCGCCGATCTGCGCACGAGTCTCGGGATCGCGCACGACGACGAACACCCACGGCTGGGAGTTCCCGGCGCTGGGCGCGTGGGTCGCGGCTTCGAGGAGTCGTTCGACGATGTCGTCGGGCACCGGCTCATCGGAGAACGCTCGGCACGCGCGCTGGTTCTCGACGATCGCGAAGAACTCGCTCACGGGGTGGGCGCGCCGCCGGCGGCGTCGCTCGAGCCGAGGAGGCGGAACGTGTTCACGTAGATGATCCGCAGCTCCGGGGTCTGCGCCCAGGCGCGGTACCCGGCGGTGTTGTGCCCGCCGAAGCGTTTCGCGACGAGCGGGGTCATCGACTGGAACACGGCTTCGGGGTCGTCGCGATCGATCTCGTAGAGATGGAGGAACCGGGGATCACCGCCGTCGGCGTGCTCGTAGGGCGTGATCATCCCGTAGCCCGGCACACCCGCGGCGGCGATGTGGCGGATGTGGACGAAGTCGCCCCAGTCGCGCAGCGCCCGGGCCTGCGCGGGTTCGCGCGGGCTGATCAGCACCAACGAGAGCCCGATGGTCGGTCGCCCGGTGAGACAGCCCTGGCCCGGTCTGGATGTGGCGAGGAAGTGGTATCCGGTGATCCCGGGCGCCTGCGCGGGAGGTGTGAACGTGTCGTCGACCTCGTACACGCCGAGGAGCGAGAACTCGGTGAGGGTACGAGGGAGGTCGGTCCGGTCGGGCACGACGTTCGCCCACCAGGTCGCGCGCTCGACGCTGGGATCCCTCAGCATCTCGGCGAGTCGACCACCGGCGTAGTCGGTGGCGTCGAGATCGGTCATCTCGAGGTAGAGCGCGTGCGTGCGTCGATCTTCCATCAGCTGTTCCCGCAGGTCATCGCGGATCGCACCACGTCTTCGAGTCTACGGACATGATGGGAGCCCATGAGTCGAGTCACCGACACCCGTCGGAGCCCCCACGCGGTCGTGCACGCGGTACCCGTCGGTGCCGTCGAGCTGCTCGAAGGTCTGTGGCAGGAACGGGTCACCGCCAGTCGGGTGCACGGGATCCCGCGCCTGGCCGACCGGTTCGAGGAGCACGGGGTGGTCGCCAACTTCCGCGGCGACGAGCGCCAGGGGTTCTGGTTCTCCGACTCCGACCTCTACAAGTGGATCGAAGCGGCAGCGTGGTCGCTCGCGGGATATCCCGACGCCGATCTCGACAACCGACTGCGGGAGGTCACCGCCACGGTGGTCGGCGCGCAGCGGGCCGACGGGTACCTCGACACGGCATTCGGCCCCGAGGAGCAGTTCTCCGGGCTCGACTGGTCGCACGAGCTCTACTGCGCCGGCCACCTGGTGCAGGCGGCAGTTGCCCGGGCCCGCGTGAGCGACCACGGAGTCCTCCTCGACGCGGCGCGTCGTTTCGCCGACCTTGCCGTTGCCGAACTGGGGGCCGACGGGCGTGCCGTCACCGACGCGCATCCCGGGGTCGAGATGGCCCTGGTGGAGCTGTACCGGGAAACGGGGGAGGAGCGCTACCTCGCGCTGGCGACGACCTTGTGTGGGCGCGTCGACCTCGACGCCGACCTCGGTCTGGTGGGCCACGCCGTGCGCGCCGCGTACTTCGCCGCGGGGCTCGCCGACCTGGCGCTCGAGACCGGCGACGCCGACACGATCGCCACGCTCGACCGATTGTGGACCCAGATGGTCGAGGAGTGCTCGTACGTGACCGGCGCGATCGGCGGCCGGTGGATCGGGGAATCGGTCGGCCGACCGTTCGAGCTACCGAACGAGGGCGCGTACGCGGAGACGTGCGCGGCCGTAGCGGTCGCGCAGTGGGCCTGGCGCATGCTCGCCCGCACCGGCGCCGCACAGTACGCCGACCGGATGGAGCTCGCACTCCACAACGCGTTCCTCGCGGGAGTGTCGCTCTCGGGCGACGAGTGGTTCTACGCGAACCCCATGGCCGCCACCGGCGGCGCCGAACCCGATCCGTGGGAGGTCAACACCTTCGCGTTCGACATGGCCGGACCCTTCCCGCTCGCGCGGTTGCCGTGGCGCGACGTCACGTGCTGCCCGCCGAACGTCGCCCGCCTGCTCGCCTCGATCCCGGGCTACTGCTACGGCGAGAGCGACGCCGGTCTCTGGGTGCACCTCTACGGCGCGTCGCGGGTGCAGGCCGGTGGCCTGAGCGTCGAGCAGCGGACCGTGTTCCCGTGGGAGGGTCGGGTCGAGCTGCACGTCGAGCCCGCACCCGGTGCCGACCCGGAAGCCGAGCGGTCGCTGTTCCTGCGGGTGCCGGCGTGGTCGTCGCGCACGGTCGTCGCAGTGAACGGTGCTCCATGGTCGACGCGGCCGGTGGCGGGGGAGTACCTGGAGATCCGGGCCCAGTGGTCGGCGGGCGACCTCGTCGTCATCGACCTCGACGTCCGCCCCGCGCTGCTCGCGTGCAACCCACGCGTGGCGGAGAACCGGGGGAGCGTCGCGCTGCGTCGCGGTCCGCTGGTCTACTGCGTCGAGAGTCCCGACAACCCCGACGTCGACCCGCTCGTCGCCGGTCTCACGATCCGGCGGTCCGACGAGATCGTCGTGCAACACCGGTCGAACCTGCTCGACGGCATCGTGGTCCTCCAGCTGCCGGGGACGGTTCCCGACGACACGTGGGGAACGCTGTACCAACCGCTGCTCGACCGGGCGGTGCGCGAGCGCGACGTGACCCTGACCGCGATCCCGTACTTCACGTGGGCCAACCGCGGCCCGAGCCGCATGGCCGTCTGGCTCCGCCGGACCTGATCAGCCGGACCTGATCAGCCGGACCTGATCAGCCGGGCCTGATCAGCCGGGCCTGATCAGCCGGGCCCGCCGCGACGGCGGTAGAGGACGTGGGGGAGGCCGGCGTGCTCGACGTCGCCGGCGAAGGTGAAGCCGGTGCGTTCCATGACCGCTCGGGACGCGAGGTTGGTCGGGAGGGTGAAGGCGACGACCTCGTCGAGGCCGAGACCGGCCCCGGGATCGAGGGCGACGTCGAGGATCGCCTGCGCCGCCTCGGTCACATAGCCGTGGCCCCGAGCCGCCGGGACCTGCGCGTACAGCAACTCGACGCCACCGGGGCCGCCGACGTCGGTGGGCGCGAGGCCGCAGTACCCGATGGGCCCGGTGGCCGTGTGCATGATCCAGGTGCCGTAGCCGTGGTCGGTCCAGTGCCCGACGAGTCGGTGGAACCGCGCGTCGAGCACGTCGGGCGGCACGAGCCCGCCGAGCGTCGCGGCGACGGCGGGATCGGCCCAGAGCCTCGCGAGGAAGTCCCGGTCATGGGCCGTGAGCCGGCTCAACTCGAGCCGGTCGGTCGTGAGCGCTTCGGGAGCCGCGGGCACGGCCCGGACGGTAGCGCGGGCGGGGCATAGAGTGACGCCGATGTCAGGTTCCTCGCCGCTCGCGTCGCGGGCTGTTCCCGCGCCGGGACAGGCACCGCTCCCCGCGCCGAACGCGGCCGCGCTGCTCCGGCGCAACGCCACCGACCCGACGATCCGCGATCGTCCCGCGGTGCGATTCGAGGACCGGATCTGGACCCACGCCGAGTACGTCGCGGAATCGTGCCGGTACGGCAACCTCTTCGGAGCCCGGCTCCCCGCGGGCGCACCCCCGCACGTGGCGGTGATCCTCGACAACATTCCCGAGTACCTCTTCGCGTTCGGTGGTGCTGCGCTCACCGGGTCGGCGATCGTCGGCCTCAACCACACCCGGCGGGGTGAGCACCTCCTGCGCGACGTCGCGCAGACGCACTGCGGCCTCGTGATCACCGAGCCGCGTCACCTCGAGCTGCGCGCACCGATCCTCGACCGCCTCCCACCGGTGCTCGTGGTCGGTGAGTCGCTCGACGACGCGCTCGCCGACGTGGCCGGCACCGATCCGGGCATCGAACCCGATGTCGACGGCATCTGGGCCCTCATCTTCACGAGTGGGACGAGCGATGCACCGAAGGCGGTGATCTGCTCGCAGCGGCGGCTGATGGTCACCGGGAACCGCATGGGGATCATCATGGATCTCGGTCCCGACGACGTCGGCTACGTGTGCATGCCGCTGTTCCACTCGAACGCGGTGCAGGTCGGGTGGGCCCCGTCGATCGTCTACGGCGCGTCGGTCGGCCTCGGCCGCAAGTTCAGTGCCAGCGGCTGGCTGCCCGACGTCCGCCGCTACGGCTCGACCTACTTCAACTACACCGGCAAGCCGCTCGCGTACATCCTGGCCACCCCGGAGCTGGCCGACGACGCCGACAATCCGGTGCGGGTCGCGTTCGGCAACGAGGGCTCACCGCAGATCGTGGGCGAGTTCGCCCGTCGCTTCGGCGTCGAGGTGATCGACGCCTACGGGGCGACCGAAGGCGGGATCGCGGTGAATCGTGACGGCGAGTCCCGGCCCGGCGCGCTCGGCCGCGCGGGGGAGGGTGTGCAGGTCGTCGATGAACAGGGTGTCGAGAAGGCGGTGGCGCGCTTCGATGCCACCGGTCGTCTGGTGAACGCGGAGGAATGCGTCGGCGAGATCGTGAACACCAAGGGGTCGGGCCCCTTCGAGGGCTACTACAACAACCCCGACGCGACGGCGAACACCACCCGCAACGGGTGGTACTGGTCGGGTGATCTGGGCTACCTCGACGCCGACCGTTACCTGTACTTCGCCGGCCGCAATGCCGACTGGATCCGAGTCGACGGCGAGAACTTCCCGGCTGGTCCGATCGAGGAGGCGCTCCGGGCCCATCCCGACGTCGTGCTCGCGGCGGTGTACGGCGTTCCCGACGACCAGGCCGGCGACCAGGCCATGGCCGGCCTCGTCCTGCGCGACGACGGGCGGTTCGACGGCGCTGCGTTCGCGGCCTGGCTCGACGGTCGCGACGACATCGGCCCGAAGTGGCGGCCCCGCTACGTGCGGATCCTGCGCGATCCGCCGACGACCGGCACGAACAAGATCGTGAAACGGACGCTCGTCACCCAGAAGTGGAGGTCCGATCTCGTGTCGGGCGACCCCGTGTTCGTGCGCAACCGGGGCGACGCGGCCTACCGACCGTTCACCGCGGCCGACGAACAGGCGCTCGCCGCGTCGTTCGACCACTACGGCCGCACGCGGTTCTGGGACCTGTGAGCGCCGGGTGGACCTGAGCTTCACGACCGAGGAGGAGGCGTTCGCGGTCGAGATCCGAGAGTGGCTGGCGACCAACCTCGAGCTGCCGCCCGGGTTCGACTCGCTCGCCGACGAGGTGGCGTGGGGTCGGGCGTGGCAGGCGAAGCTGGCCTCCGACCGGTGGGTCGGGATCCACTGGCCGCGTGCCTACGGCGGTCGGGGCGCGTCGCCGGTCGAGGTCGCGATCTTCAACATGGAGTACTCCCGGTCGCGTGCTCTGCAACCGGTGAACCGGGTCGGGATCAACCTCGCGGGGCCGACGTTGCTCGCCCACGGGACCGAGGAGCAGAAGCAGCGATGGCTGGCGTCGATCCTCAGCGCCGAGGAGATCTGGTGCCAGCTGTTCAGTGAGCCCGGGGCGGGGAGCGACCTCGCGTCGCTCACGACCACCGCGACACCCGACGACGGCGGATGGCGGCTCAACGGCCAGAAGGTGTGGACGAGCTACGCGCAGTTCGCGCGCTGGGGGATCGCCCTGGTCCGCACCGACCCCGAGGCGCCGAAGCACCGCGGCATCAGCTACGTCGTCGTCGACATGACCGCGCCGGGGATCGAGATCCGTCCGCTGGTGCAGATCACCGGCGAGGCGGAGTTCAACGAGGTCTTCTTCGACGACTGCTTCGTGCCCGCCGACCACCTCGTCGGCGGCCTCGACCAGGGGTGGGCGGTCGCCAACACGACGCTCGCCCACGAACGGGGTACGTCGTTCCCGTTCAAGGAGCAGGTCGTGCACGAGGTGTACCTCGACGAGCTCTACGGGATCGCGGCCGGTAACGGCGCGCTCGACGAACCCGGGCTCGGCGACGCGCTCGCGCAGTCGTTCGTCGAGCTGCGGATCCTGCGTCTCCACAACTGGCGGACGCTGTCACGCCTGTCGAAGGGTCTCGAGCCGGGTCCCGAGTCGAGCTGGGTGAAGCTCGCCTGGACCGACATGACCCAGCACCTCTCCGAGACCGCGCTCGACGTGCTCGGACCCGACGCCCCGATCGCCGGCCCGTGGGCCCGGCAGTGGCTCTGGTCGAAGGCGGCCTCGATCGCGGGCGGCACCTCCGAGGTGCAGAAGACCATCATCGGCGACCGCATCCTCGGCCTGCCCCGAGCCTGACGGTCGAATCCGCGGCGCCGGCTCGATCGCTCACCCGCGCACGCCCC
>JBBRHS010000008.1:0-20112 GCA_038222385.1 Acidimicrobiia bacterium | reverse complement strand
GCGCGATCTACCTCCACCGCGGGCAGCAGTGGCGGGTGGAGTCGCTCGACCTCGACGCGCACGAGGCCGTGCTCGTGGAAGCCGACGACTCCGACGAGTACACCCAGGCCCGCACCGAGATCGACATCTCGATCGTCAGCGAGGACCAGACCGTTGCGCTCGGCGGAGGCGTCGGACACCTCGGGAGCGTCGAGGTGACGAACCGCGTCGTCGCGTACCAGCGGAAGCGGATCGCGAACAACGAGGTACTCGAGGTCGTGCCGCTCGACCTGCCGCCGCGCACGCTGTCGACGCGCGCGTGTTGGTACACGGTGCCGGCCGCGATGCTCGAGGACGCGGGCGTGACCCCGTCGCAGCTGCTCGGTACCGTCCACGCGGCGGAACACGGGCTCATCGGACTCCTGCCCCTCTTCGCGATCTGCGACCGCTGGGACGTCGGCGGCGTCTCGATGGCTGAGCACCCCGCGACGGGCGAGCCGACGATCTTCGTGTACGACGGCTTCCCCGGCGGGGCCGGGATCGCCGAGCTGGCGTTCTCGGAGGTGCACCGCCACATCACCGCGACCCGCGACCTCGTGGCCGCGTGCCCGTGCGATGACGGGTGCCCGTCGTGCGTGCAGTCGCCGAAGTGCGGGAACTGGAACGAGTACCTCGACAAGGCGGGTGCGGTGAAGCTGCTCAAGGTCCTGTCCGAACCGTCCGTTTCTTGACGGGATCGCGAACGAATCACAGAAGAGAGGAACCACCGTGTACCGCAATGCCCTCCGCCGAGTCGCCTCCACAGTCGCCGTCGTCGCCCTCGTGGGCGTCGGGATCTCCGGGTGTGGCAGCGACTCGGATTCTTCGAGCTCGTCGAACTCGTCGAGCTCTTCGACCAGTGCGAAGGACAGTGGAACCAAGGTGTTCACCCAGGCCGGCGGTGACCTCACAGTGACGAAGGGGGAGACGTTCGAGATCGTCCTCACCTCGAACCCGTCGACCGGCTTCGTGTGGACGGTCGCCGAGGAGCCCGACACCGCGGTCGTGACCCTCGAGGACCAGGCCTACGAGAAGCCCGACAGCTCGGCGATGGGCGCACCCGGGACCGAGCGGTTCACCTTCAAGGCGGCCGGTACCGGCACCACGACCATGGCCCTGAAGTACGCGCGCCCGAGCGATCCCGATTCGCCCGACAACACCACCAACACCTACACGGTCACCGTCTCGTAGCCGGACGAGATCCGGAGCAGGGTCCGAACGCGCAGCTGAAGTCGACTTCGGCGCGGGCAGTGGCGCGCGCGGGGCGCGGGAGCGACGCCGCGATCGACCCGTCGAGCTCGACGACGACTTCGGCTGCGAGTCCCTCGCAGTCGCACGACACCAGGCGAGCACCGTGCGCGGCGGCGAGCGCCGCGGCCTGGGCGCGGGCGTCGCCGGCGCCGAGGGCAAGGGAGTCGGCTGCGGCCAGCGCGGCAGCATCGGCTGCGGTCTCGGCGCGAGCCCGGGCCGTGAGTGCAGCCCCGAGCCGTCCTAGCGAGACGATCAGCACGCACGCGAGCACGATCACCGCCACGAACAGCACCGTGAACGAGCCCCGCTCGTTCGTTGCCGTCACCGCTCGACCCGCATCACGGCCCGGGCCGCCAGATCGGGATCGGGGAACAGCGCCCCGACGAGCGGGAGATCGGTGACGAGGTGGAACGAGACCTGCACGGTGATCGGCTCACCCACACGGGGTCGGGCCCCGACCGCGACCTGCGCCTCGGGCAGGACCCGCCGGCCGGCGGCGCGGGCCGCGCCCGGGTCGGGATCGACGCTCGCGACCCGCACCGCTTCCCGCGCCGCGTGCTCGACCGCGAGCTGGCTGCGGACGACAAGCGCGACCTGCAGCAGCGCCATCACCGCGAGCACCAACAGCGGGGTCAGCAACGCGAACTCGACGGTCGACTGACCGCCCTCGGTGCCGCGGTGCCACCGTGCGGGTCGGAGCATCGATCCCACCGCTACTGCAGGACCTTGCCGATGACCTCGTCGAACAGTTTGCCGACGGCATGCGACTTGGTCGCCCAGGTGATCAGCAGCGTCGCGAGTGCGGCGGCGCCGAGAATGACGAGAGCGTACTCAGCGGTTGTCTGACCGACTTCCTCGCGGAGCCGGGCGGCGCCGCGGGAAACCGCGTGGAGCATTCGTCGAATCACGGGATCAGTTCCTCCTACATCGTGGGATGGGTGTTGGCGCGGGGGAAATCGACTCAGCCGCCGAGGCGCACCGCGATCGTGGGGATCACGGTGAGGATCCCGAAGGCGGGGAGCACGAGGAAGACGAGCGGGAACAGCAACCGCACCGGCACCGTGCGCGCGTGCGCCTCGGCGCGACGCCGGACGTCGGCCCGAGCCGACATCGCGAGCTGCTGCAACGACTCGAGCACAGGCGCACCGAGCCGATCGGCGGCCAGCAACGCATCGGTGAGCCCACGGAGCTCCTCCTGGTCACGGCTCAGGTCGTCGAGAGCGCGATCGAAGGCCGCGCCGAGCCGACATGCGCTCACCACGCTCCCCAATCGCGCCCGGAGTTCGGTGGGTGACCATGGAGCGGCCACTTCCACCGCGAGGTAGGGGGTGTACCCGGCGCCCACGGCCACCGCGAGGAGGTCGATCGTCACGGGCAGCTCGGCCAGGACCGCCTCCCGCGCGTGCTTCGTGGCCCGCCGGGCGAGCCAGACCGCGGGGAGGCGCCCCAACCAACCCGGAACCGCACCGCGCCGAGCAGGCGCAGCGACCGCTTCGGGCGCGAGCTCACCCGCGCGAGCCCGACCCGGCCGTTTCCGGGCCGCTCGTGCGCACGGGACCGCGGCGAGGCAACCCCAGGCCACCGCGAGGAGCATCGGCATCATGGCGTCGACCGCAGGATCCGCCGCATCCAGAGCGCGGCCAGCGCGTCGAGAACGAGACCGACGACGAGGCACACGCGCCCGACGGTGGTGCCGACCAGGATCCCGATCGAACCGGGATCCACCGCCGCGGCGAAGACGAGGTAGGCGATCGGAGCGACGCCGACGACGACCGCCGAGGCACGGGCCTGGGCCGAGAGCGCCCGGGCCTCGGCAACACACGCGATGCGATCCCGGAGGGAACCGGCGAGGCCCGTGAGCGCAGCCGCGGCCCGGCCGCCCGTCGTCGCAGCCATCGTGAGCGCGCCGGCGACCTCGGCGAACCCGGGGTGTGGACGCGCAACGGCCCACCGGTCGAGGGCATCACCCAGATCGAGGCCGAGGCCGGTCCGGGCCCGGAGAGCCAAGAGGTCGGGTGCCAGCCGACCGCCTCCGCCGGCGACCCGATCGAGCGCGGCGCTCACGGTTCCGCCGGCCCGGAGGTCGGCGGCGACGTCGTCGAGGAGGCCCGGGAGCGCAGCAGCCAGGTTCGCGATGTGGCGTCCACCGGCGAACCGGAGCGCGAGCGGTGCGCCGACCGTCGCGGTGACGACGCCGAGGAACCCGAACGTCGGCGCGATCGACCCGGCCACCACACCGATCCCCACCGTGCCGGCCGCCCAGAGCCGCACGGCGTCTTCCGGCCCGACGTCGAAGTCGGCGGCAGCGAGAGCCCGGGCGAGCGGGACCCTGATTCGAGATGGCAGGACCCGTTCCGGCCGATCGACGAGCGCGCGCGTCCGCGATGCCTGCTCGACCCGGCGCGCGGCGCGCGCCAGTTCGAGCGCCACGAACGAGCCGACGATCACCATCAGGACGGTCGACATCAGGCTGTTCCCTGCCGAGCGCGGCGGAAGGGTCGGCGCGGCGACGCCACGAAGTCGAGCCCGGCGGCGCCGGCCTCGAAGAGTGGCCGCACGGACAGGTTCAGTTCGCCGGGATCAGGGGGGACCACCTCGGCGATGGCGGTGACGACGCGCCCGCCGTCGCGAGTCCGACCGACATGGACGACCGCGTCGACCGACAACGCGAGTTGCGAGCGGATCGCCTCGATCGGCAAGTCGACGCCGGCGAGCAGCACGAGCGTCTCGAGCCGGTGGAGCGCTTCGTGCACACCGTTCGCGTGCACCGTGGTGAGCGAACCGTCGTGGCCGGTGTTCAGGGCCTGGAGCATGTCGAACGCCTCTCCCCCGCGCACCTCACCCACGACGATGCGATCGGGACGCATGCGCAACGCCGACCGCACCAGATCGCGCACGGTCACCGCGCCGACGCCTTCGGCGTTCGGAGGGCGGGCCTCGAGTCGTACGACATGCGGTCGCTCGAGCCGGAGCTCTGCGGTCTCCTCCACGGTGATGATCCGTTCGCGAGCGGGGATGACCGTGGAGAGCGCGTTCAGGAACGTGGTCTTGCCCGCGCTCGTCCCTCCGGCGACGACGATGTTCCACCCACCGGCAACCGCGTCGGCCAGGAACACCTCGGCCACCGGCCCGGGGGTGAACGACGAGAGCGAGACCCGCCGGCATGCGAACCGACGGATCGTGACGCACGGACCGTCGATGGCGAGCGGCGGGAGCGCCGCGTGGAGGCGGGAACCGTCGGGGAGTCGGGCATCGACGATCGGAGACGCCCGATCCAGCCGCAGGCCGAGCGGCCCGATGACGCGGTCGACGAGTCGGCGGATCGCATCGGCGTCGAGATCGAGCGCGATCGGTTCGATGCGCCCGTTGCGTTCGACGTAGGCGCAGCCCGGGCCGTTGATCATCACCTCGGTCACGGCGGGATCGGCGAGGTGCGGTTCGAGCGGGCCGAGGCCCGTGACCTCTGCGACCAGTTCGTCGACCAACTGGCCGCGACGGGTCGGCTGCAGGAGCGGCGCGGCGTCGGCGAGGAGAGTCGTGAGCCGCGCCCGGACCTGCCCCTCGACCGGGAGTCCCCCGGCGACGGCGTGCTCCGCGCCGTCGGCGAGCAGTCGGCGGTGCACCGCCGCCTTGAGATCGGAATCGGTCGAGGTGGGCACCGGTCAGGCCGCCGCTTCGCCCCGAGCGGCTCCGGGGTCGATCCCGATGGCCCGGAGGACCTCGCGGGCGGGTCGGGCCAGGGCATCGGGGAGCCGCCCTGCGATGACACCGGCGTCGACGGCCCGGGCGACCGCGGCCCGGACCGGCACCCGGGCGACGACCGGTCGGCCGAGCACGTCGGCGACCTCGCGGGCACCGAGGGACCGGCCCGGTTCGTCGACGAGGACGATGCCGTGCGTCGCGGTCAACCCCGGCGCGGCGACGGCCCGCCGCAACGTGAGGTAGCAGCCGCGCACGACCATCAATCCCACGTCGGCCACCTCGAGCACCGCATGCGCGGCGGGATCCGCGGCCGCTCCGAGATCGGCGAACGTCGGGACCGGACCGTCGCGCAGGGCGACGCCGAGTGCGGCTCCGGCGACCGCCGTGACCGCCGCAGCCGGTGGGTGCGACACCGATCCGACGGGCAGGAGGGTCAGGCCGGGGGCAACGTCGACGGCGAGCCGTTCGAGGGCCTCGGTGGGTGCGTCGGGTCCCGCGGCGAGCCAGTCGACCAGGCCGGTGGGTGGATCGGAGGCGAGTCCGAGCATCGCGGCCTGGTCGCCGGAGAGGTCGGCGAGTCTCGCACCGCCGACCCGAGCGGCCGCGAGTGCGCAGGCCGCGACGAAGGTGGTGGTTCCGGAGCCACCCTTGGGTGACCAGAGTGCACAGAGCACGGGCGTTCCTTCCTGGAACGGCGCCGGCACCGGTGGTGCAGCAGCGCGCGCGGAGTTCCGAAGGAGGAAGCACCGGGGAAGGTGCACGCAACGTAGGGGGCGCGATCGGAGGTGTCAAGAGGTCGTAACCTGACCTGCGATGCCGGTAGCTGCAGCGTTCTTCGATCTCGACAAGACGATCATCGCCAAGAGCTCGGTGCTCGCGTTCGGCAAGTTCTTCTACCGCGAAGGACTGCTCTCGCGTCGCGCGATCGTGCGGAGCGCCTACG
Organism: Acidimicrobiia bacterium; assembly: GCA_038222385.1. GTDB lineage: Bacteria > Actinomycetota > Acidimicrobiia > IMCC26256 > JANYLB01 > JANYLB01. The sequence goes on along the minus strand of JBBRHS010000008.1, from coordinate 14,198 downwards.
CGCAGGTCCTCTACATGCTCGTCGGTGCCGACGAGTCGAAGATGGAAGAAGTGCGCGAGGCGATGCTCGCGATCACGCGGGGCTGGAACCAGGAACACGTCGCGTCGATCGTGCGCGAGACGCTCGACGAAGTCGTGACGCCGATCATCTACGCCGAGGCCGTCGAGCTGATCGACGAGCACAAGGCGAACGGACGCAAGGTCGTGATCGTGTCGTCGTCGCCGTACGAGGTGGTGCAGCCGCTCGCGCGGTACCTCGGCGCCGACGACGCCATCGCCACCCGGGCGAAACTCGACGCCGACGGCAACTACACCGGCGAGCTGTCGTTCTACGCGTACGGACCGCACAAGGCGACGGCGATCCGTGAGATGGCAGCCCGCGACGGCATCGACCTCGCCGAGTCGTACGCGTACAGCGACTCGATCACCGACGTCCCCCTGCTCGAGGCAGTCGGCCACCCCGTGGTCGTCAACCCCGATCGCGACCTCGCCCGCTACGCGCGCGAGCACGAGTGGGAGATCCGCCAGTTCCGCCGTCAGGTGCGCCTCCGCGACCGCATGCCGATGCCGCCACCCGCGCCCACCATCGCGCTCAGCTCCGTGGTCGTCGTCGTGGGGGTCGGAGCCGCGGCATGGTGGTGGTGGCGCAGCCGCAGTACTCCGGAGTCCGGTACTGCAGACGCCCCGAGCGCCGCGACCGGTGCGCACCGCGCGCGCGTCATCTCCCAGGGTTCGGTCGAGGCAGTGCGCGACACCGTCGGGGCCATCGGCGCGACCCGTCGTGTCGCCACCGCATGGCGACGCGGGTGAACCGCCTCCCCCTCGCGACGCTCCCGACCCCGTTCGAACCGATGCCGCGCCTCGGCGCCCACCTCGGCGTCGCCAACCTGTTCGTCAAACGCGACGACCTCACCGGCCTCGCCCTCGGCGGCAACAAGGCCCGCAAGCTCGAGCTGCTCTGCGCCGATGCGCTCGACCGGGGCTGCGATGCGCTCGTGACCGGGGGCGGCGTGCAGAGCAACCACGCCCGCATGACCGCAGCCGCGGCGAGCCGGCTCGGACTCCGGTGTCACCTCGTGCTCGGTGGCGCCGCGCGCGACCGCAAGACGGCCAACCTCCTCCTCGACCAGCTCTTCGGGGCCACGCTGCACTTCACGGATGACCTCGACGTCGGCGAGCACGAGCTCGAGGCGAACGCCGACAGCTACTACGGCCTCGAGCAGGCCATCACCGACGTGGCCGAACGCGTACGCGCCGACGGTGCGCGGCCGTACGCGATCCCGATAGGTGGCGCGTCGACGGTCGGGGCGGTCGCGTACGTGCTCGCGGCCGATGAACTCACGGCTCAGCTCCCCGCTGCGGGGATCACGGGCGTCGACACAGTCGTGGTCGCCGACGGTTCGGGCGGCACCCACGCGGGGCTGCTCGCGGGGCTCGCCTCGACCACGACGATCGTCGGCGTCGACGTCGGCACCCGCCCCGATCTCGACGACGCGGTTCCCGCACTCGCGGCCGACGCGGCGCGCGCGTCCGGCCGGCCGGTCCCGACCGCCGCTGCGGTCGTCGACCACGATCACTTCGGCGACGGCTACGGCGCGGTGACCGAGCCCGCGCTCGAAGCCCTGCGGTTGACGGCCCGGCTCGAAGGGATCGCGCTCGATCCCGTCTACTCGGCCAAGGCGATGGCGGCGCTGATCGCCCGGCTCGCCGACGGGCGGATCGACCGCGCTGCGAACGTCGTCTTCTGGCACACCGGCGGTGCGGTCGCGCTGTTCTCCGACCGCTACGCGGACGTGCTGTCGGCCCTGTAACGCTGGGAGAACGCAGGTCGGCGGCGCCTACGCGTCGCGGACCTTCTTGGCGACGACCACGCCGATCGCGATGATGACGAGGAGCAGGAGCAACTTCTTCATGTGGGGGGTCCCCCTGGTCGGGCCGGCAGGTCGGTTCGATCGTAGCTCCGGGTCACGGCGGCCGTTGCATGCCCCACGTGTCGGGTGCACCGTGGGGAAGGCCCTCGAGCGCGGCCACCACCACGAACCCGAGCTGTTCGTAGAACGCGAGGTTCTCGGCTGCGCTCGTCTCGAGGTAGGCGGTGGCGCCGATGTGATCGAGATGGTCGAGGACCGGCGAGAGCACCGCGGTCCCGCACCCCTGGCGTCGACGACCGGCCAGCGTACCGATCGTGCCCAAGTACCAGTGGGGCTCGGGGGGACGCATCGCGTGCACGAGATCCTCGACCTCCTGGAGCGCACCGAGACGCTCCCCGAAGGCCACGTTCGCGGCCCGATCGAGGCGGCGGAGCACGCCGGGCCCGGGCGCCGCCACGCCGGGTTGCTGCCACACCGCGACCGACGCGCCGTCGTCGAGCATCCAGACCTCACCGGCCGGGAGCGCGACGAGCTCGATGTCGAGGCGCACGAGGGGTTCGAGGCGCGCCACCCGATCGGGTCCGGGCAGCAGCCACTCCTCCCATGCGTAGTCGGCGTGCGACGCGACGAGCGTCCCGACGAGCACGTCGAGATCTTCGAGCGTCGCCCGCCGCGGTCGCTGGGGCTGGAGCGTCGTGCTAGCCGGCGAGCTGGTCGCGGGCGCCGGTGTCGGCCGACGGGTGACGCAGCTTGCTCATCGCCCGGGCCTCGATCTGGCGGATCCGCTCACGGGTGAGGTTGAAGTACTCCCCGACCTCTTCGAGCGTGCGGGGCTCACCCCGGTCGAGACCGAAGCGCAGCGCCAGGATGTGGCGCTCCCGTTCGTCGAGCGGAGCGAGCAGCTTCTCGATCTCGGCCGGCAGCAACGCGGTGGCCGCGACCTCGAACGGCGACTCGGCCGAGCGGTCCTCGACGATGTCGCCGAGCTCGGCGTCGCCGTCTTCGCGCAACGGCTCCGAGAGCGAGAGGGGTTCCGCGGCGAATCGCAGGGCCTCGGTGACCTTGTCCTCGGGCATCTCGACCTCGACCGACAGCTCCGAGAGCGTCGCCGGGCGACCGAGCTTGAGCTCCAGGCGCGACCGCGCCTTCTGCAGCCGGGCGAGGGTGTCGCCCGCGTGGACGGGCAGCCGGATCGTGCGGCCGGTGTTTGCGATGCCGCGGGTGATCGCCTGACGGATCCACCACGTCGCGTAGGTGGAGAACTTGAAGCCCTTGCGCCAGTCGAACTTCTCGACCGCGTGCATGAGACCGAGGTTGCCCTCCTGGATCAGGTCGAGGAGCGGGAGGCCCGACGCCTGGTACTTCTTCGCGATCGACACGACCAGCCGGAGGTTCGACTGCACGAACGTCCGCTGGGCCTCCTCACCACCACGCGCGGTGCGTCGGAGCTCACGCTTCTTCGCAGGGGTCAGGCCCTTCGCTCCGGCGGCCAGCTCCTCTCGGGCGGCGTTGCCACCCTCGATCTGCTGGGCCAGGCGGACCTCGTCGTCCTTGGTGAGGAGCGGGTACTGCCCGATGTCGGTGAGGTAGAGCCGAACGAGATCTTCTTCGTCGCGCTCGACACGTTCTTTCGCCACTAGTAATCCCTTTTGTGCCCGGGGTCGGAGAAATCTCCGACCTGTGGATCTCGAACTCGATCAGCGGTCGCCGAACGGTGTAACAACGGCCCGGGCCTGCCGTGTTCCGGCGCCCAGCCTGCCCCCGTGTCCACATAGGATACCGGAAGCGTCAAGGAGCCTTTTCCACAGGAAGCTGTGGACGAAGGTGTGGACGAGAGGTTGGGGAGTCGATTGACCGAAGACGTCGAATTGTCCATCGTGGCCGGGTCGTTCAGTGCCCGATCGGGACGGGAGGCCGACCTCGCCGGAGTCCTGGCCAAGTACGTCGTGGTGACCCGCAACGCCCCCGGATGTCGCAACGTCGACCTCGCTGCGTCCATCGCCACCCCTGGTCGGTTCCTGGTCATCGAGAAGTGGGGCGACGCCGACGCCCAGTCGGCCCATCTCGACTCCGACGAGATGGTCGAGATGGCCAACGCCGCGAGCGCGATGCTCACCGGCCCCCCCGACCTCGACCTCTACACCGCGATCTCGGCCCACGACCTGTTCTGATGGTCGAATCCGCTGCGCCGGCTCGACCGCTCACCCACTGAAGTTCTCGTCGGGGAGGTCCGCTAGCGGCGGAGGCTCGCGCCCTGCGCCCCGGGGCGGGTCTTGGGGGTGGGGCGCGCGTCGGCGGCGGCGGTTTCGGTGCACGCGGCATCGAGGTCGGCCCAGGTGATCGTGTCGGCACCCCAGAGCCGTTCGTAGACGGCGTCGACCGCGTCGCCGAACCCGTTGCTGAGCCGAAAGTGGTACCGCACGAGCGGTTCCCGCACCGCGTACCCGAGGCGCGCCACCCGACCCGCCGCGGACGTATCCCACGCCTCGCGCTGTCGTTCCGACAACTCGCTGTCGGGGGGCGCATCCGCGAACCCCCCGAGCCGGTCGGCAGCCCGGGTGAGGTCGACGGCGAGCTTGACCTCTGCGCCGGCGTCGTCGAAGCGGCGGGGGTACTGGGGGTGCTCGAAGTTGCCGCCCGAGCACCAGATCGACACCCGGCCCTGACCCCCGCTTGTGGCGTCGACGTCGACGTAAGAGGCGATGAGCGGTCGGGGCAGTGCTTCGTCGACCTCGATGGCGATCTCGACGTCGTCGGGGACACCGACCCGGCTCGCGACCTTCTCGATCAGCGACGCGAGAACACCGGAGTCGTAGTTGACGAGGACGAACGGATCCGGGGTGACCGACACCTTCGCCACGATCGGGGTCCTAGGCGTCCTGCACCGCGGCGGACATCGCCTCGGCCTCGGCCTTCGACTCCTCCGACACCTTCACGAGCTCCTCGAGCTCGTCGTCGGTGAAGCCGGCGAGCTCACGGAAGCGTCGGGCGAGGTGGATCGGGTTGTCTTCGTTCTCGCCGCGGAAGCCGCCGAGGCTGAACAGCTTGTCGACCGTGCGTTGGAACTCGAGCGCCCGCTCGCGGCGCTCGGGGTCGTCGGCGGTGAGGCGACGGAGCCAGTCGGAGCCCATCTTCACGTGGGTCACCTCGTCGGCGAGCATCCAGTCTTCGCAGAAGGCGAGCACGGGGTCTCCCGAGAGCTCACCGAACTCCTTCATGGTGTTGAACACGTCGATGGCGAGACCTTCGAGGGCGCGGTTCACGCCGGTGAGGCGCAGCACCGGGTCTTCGGCGCAGGCGGCCTGGTAGAGGAACGTCTGCTCGGCGAACTCGCCGATCTCCGAACCCATCCAGTCGCCGAGCTTCACCGAGATCTCACAGTGGCGGGATTCGTCCCAGCACTGGCGGGCCATGTCGAGCTTCAGCTTGAGCGGGACCTCGGTCTCGTCGAAGTCGAACGTGGTGCGGCCGGCGCCCTCGAGCGCCTGGATCTCACCCGTGAAGATGCCGTGCATGAGCGCGCGCGCGCGCTCGGCTGCCGCGGGGCGGTTCGGGTCGAGCTTGGCCGAACCCATGTCGCGCTTGCCGAGGGCCTGGTTGCGCGGATCGAAGACTGCGTCCTCGATCTTGTTCCGCACGAACCGCGAGTCGCGGGCGAGCTCTTCGGCCGGGAACATCTTCTTCATGCGACTACTCCTTCGGCGGGGGCGGATCGGCCCTCGGTGGTGTGTCCCAGGGTACCTGGGCCGGCGATGCCTCCCGCCCGGAGCATCAGGGCCTCGAGCTCGGCGGCCCGACGGGTCGCCCGCTCAACGTGTTCGGGCGTCTCGATCAGTGACTGGAGGAGCATCTCGCCCTCCCGCCAGTCCTGGAACTCGTCCTGGAGGACGAAGTTCAGCGAGCGGATCGTGGGTGAATCGGTGATGGTGCTGGTGCCGTTCAGGTGGTACGTGTACGCCGCGATCTTGCGGGGGATCAGCACTCGGTAGACGCCGACGAGCTTCTCGATCGTCTTGTCGGGGGCGTCGGGCTCCCGCATGGCGTCGACGAACGCCACCATCTCCTCGTTCGGGGCCACGTTGAGCCGCTCTGGGTTCATCTCCCGGAGCTCGGGCAGACGTTGGTCCCACAGGTCGGCGTGCCAGGCGTGGTGGTAGCAGTGCCGGCCGAGCACGAGCTTCACGTCGAGCTCGGGCACCGTGGCGACCCAGCCGCCCAACGCCTCGAACAGCTTGATCTCGATCCACTTGTAGTGGCCGACGCGCTTCGCCGATTCCTCGACGCCGAAGATGCCGGGGAGCTCCCGTCGATCCCAGGGCGCGAAGGCAGGACGGGGCTTGGAAGGTTCGGGCATGTCGGCATTCTCCCGACACTTGACCGACCGGTCAAGCAGCGGGCCCGGACCCCACGATCACCCGACGGTGCGTGCCCCGTTCGGCGACGACGATGGCGGCCAGGATCAGGGTGGCACCGAGGTAGCCGACGCCCCCGAGTCGTTCGCCGACGGCGTAGCCGATGATCCCCGCGACGACGGGCTCGAGGAGGTTCAGGAGGCTGGCGCGCGAGGGATCGATTGTGCGTTGGGCCCACACCGAGAGGCTGAATGCGATCGCCGAGCAGCCGATGCCGGTGAGCACGATCGCGAGCACAGCTCCCGACGTCATGGTGCCGAACCCCTCGACGAGCGCGATCGGCAGCGAGAGCGCAGCGACCACCGCCAGCTGCACCGCGGTGAGGCCGATGACGTCGACGCGGTTGGTGAACGTGCCGATGAGCACGAACCAGAACCCGAAGAGGACGGCGGTGACGAGGGTGACGCGGTCGCCGAAGCCGAGGCTCGGCTCGGCCCCGGTCAGCAGGAACAGGCCGAACACCGACATCGCCACCGCGACCCAGATCGCGCCGCGGGGCGCCCGGCGGAACACGATCGACTCGATGACCGGGGTCGTCACCGCGAACAGGCCGGTGATGAACGCGGAGTTCGACGTGCTGGTGTGCTGGAGCCCGAGGTTCTGGCAGAAGTACGCACCCGTCGCCACCGCCCCGATCGTGAGTCCGGCCACGAACACCGTCCGGCGGGAGTCGGTGGGTCTCGGCGCCGGGCCCCGCCAGCTCCGCGTCAACGCGAACGGCGCGAGCACCGCGGCCCCCAACGCGAAGCGGAACACGTTGAGCCCCGACGGCGTGAGGTCGTCGAGCGCGTCCTGCACGATCGTGAACGTCGACCCGTAGAGGATCGCTGCGGTCGCGATCGCGATCTCGGGGAGGTAGCCGCGCAGTCGGGTCAGCCGGGCCAGCCGTTGGTGATCGGCAACCGGCGGTCCTTGCCGAAGGCCTTGGGCGACACGCGTACTCCGGGTGGGGCCTGGCGCCGCTTGTACTCGTTGCGATCGACGAGTCGCGCGATCCGCGCCACGGTCTCGGCGTCGAAGCCCTCGGCCACGAGCTCGCTCACCGAACGGTCGCGCTCCACGTACCCCTCGAGGATCGGGTCGAGCGCGCTGTAGTCGGGCAGGGAGTCGCTGTCTTTCTGGTCGGGGCGGAGCTCGGCGCTCGGTGGCTTGTCGATCACCGTGTCGGGGATCCACGGTCGGCCCGCGCGCTCGTTGCGCTCGCGCGACAGCGCGTAGACCAACATCTTCGGCACGTCCTTGATCACGGCGAAACCGCCCGCCATGTCGCCGTAGAGCGTCGAGTAGCCGGTGGCCATCTCGCTCTTGTTGCCCGTCGTGAGCACGAGCGCTCCGAACTTGTTCGAGATGGTCATGAGGATCGTGCCCCGCACTCGCGCCTGCAGGTTCTCTTCCGCCAACCCCGGGTCCGTTCCCGCGAACGGGGCCTCGAGCATGTCCAGGAAGGCCTGGTGGGCCGCTTCGATCGGAACGGTGAGCGTCTGGATGCCGAGGTTGGCCGCGAGTGCCTCGGAGTCGGTGATGCTGCCACCGCTCGAGTACCGCGACGGCATCAGAACCCCGGTGACGTTCTCGGCCCCGATCGCATCGACCGCGATCGAAGCGACGATCGACGAGTCGATGCCACCCGAGAGCCCGATGAGAACCTCACGGAACCCGTTCTTGCGCACGTAGTCACGCGTCCCCACCACCAGCGCCTCGTAGACCTCCTGGACTGGCTCGAGCTCCGGTTCGATGCGCGCGGCCACCCGGGCTCCGGGGATCCGGGCCTCGCTCACCGGGACCTCGCTGAGCGTCGGTGCGCTGCGGTGACCGCGCGGGTCCATGAGTCGGCGCCGGAAACCCGGTAGCACGTCGAGATCGACGACGAGCAGGTCATCGACGAACTGCGGGGCCCGCGCCACGAGATGACCCTGTTCGTCGAACACCATCGACGCGCCGTCGAAGACGAGTTCGTCCTGACCGCCCACGAGGTTCACGTACATGACCGGCACCGACGCATCGGCAGCCCGGGTCGCGAGCATCGTCTCGCGCTCACCCAGCCGGCCCGCGTAGTACGGCGAGGCATTGATGTTCACGACGAGCTCGGCGCCACCCGCCGCCTGGGTGAGGATCGGCCCGGTCGGGCTCCAAGCGTCTTCGCAGATCGTGATCGCGACCTTCACGCCCGCGATCACGAACAGGGGCCCGTCGACGGTCGACGGGGTGAAGTACCGCTGTTCGTCGAACACCGCGTAGTTCGGTAGGAGATGCTTGCGGTACACGCCGGCGACGCGGCCCTCGGCACAGACGGCGGCCGAGTTGTAGAGGTCGTTACCCGCCTCCGGGAATCCGATCACCGCGGCGGCGCGACCGGTGCGGGCCGCGATCTTGTTGACCATCTCGGCCGCGTGGGCTACGAACGCGGGGCGCAGGAGCAGGTCCTCGGGCGGATACCCGGTGACCGCGAGCTCCGGGAACGCCACGAGATCAACGTCGGCGGCCTCCGCAGCCGCATAGGCGTCGAGGATCCGGGTCGCGTTCCCCTCGAGGTCGCCCACGACGAGATCGAGCTGGGCGGCGGCGACACGGAGCCGGGTCATCGCCCCAGGATACGGGCTCGACGTGGCTCCGCCGACAGGTGGGAGTCGGCGTCGCGCGCGCGACACTGCAGCATGTCCGATCCCGTCGCCGTGCTCGCCGCGCCCGGGGTGGCGCTGGCGTTGGAGCGGTCGGCGGATCCACCCGTGGCGAGGAGGATGTTGGCCCGCGTCCTCGAAGCCCACCCCGAGCTCGCCGACCCGATTCGCGATGTTCCCCTCGTGCGCGACGCGCTCATCGCGATCGCCTGTGCGTCGCGTTCGCTGACGACCGCGCTCGTCCACGACGCATCGCTGGTGGAACCACTCGAGGATCCCGACGGCTTCGCCCGCCCGCGCGACGCCGACGAGTACCGGAGCCTGCTCGCGTCCGACGGGGTGACCGATCTCGCCGCCCTGCGCCGTTGGAAGCGACGAGAGCTCCTACGGATCGCGGCGCGCGACCTTCTCGGCGAGGCCGACCTCCCGACCGTCGGGCGCGAACTCGCCGCCCTCGCCGAGGCGTGCCTCGGGGAAGCGCTCGCGATCGCTGAGCCCGCGGTGCGCATCGCCGTGATCGGGATGGGCAAGCTCGGCGGTTCCGAGCTGAACTACTCGTCTGACGTCGACGTGCTCTTCGTGCACGACGGCCCGATCGCCGAAGCCGAGCACACCGTGCGCCGACTGCTCCAGATCATGGCCGAACCGACGCCCGACGGGATCGTGTTCCGCACCGATGCCGACCTCCGTCCCGACGGTCGATCGGGCGCTCTCTCCCGCACCGTCGACGGCTACACCGCGTACTGGGAACGCTCAGCGCAGACCTGGGAGTTCCAGGCGTTGTTGAAGGCGCGGCCCGTCGCGGGGGATCACGCGCTCGGCGCCGAGCTCGTGGCCCGCGCGCAACCCTTCGTCTGGCCCGAAGTCCTGCCGCCCGACGCCGTGCGCGAAGTCCGGGTGATGAAGGCGAAGGCGGAGAGCGAGACCCGCCGGCAAGGGCTGACCGAGCGGGAGCTCAAGCGCGGACGCGGCGGGATCCGCGACATCGAGTTCGCGGTGCAGCTCCTCCAACTCGTGCACGGCCGCCACGACCCGAGCATCCGGTCGGCCACCACACTCGAGGCGCTCGCGCAGCTCGTGCACGCCGGCTACGTAGACATCCACGACGCGGCACCCCTCTCCGACGCGTACCGCTTCCTGCGGACCGTCGAGCACCGCCTCCAGCTCTGGGACGAACAGCAGACCCACACACTCCCGACCGACGAAGACGCGTTACTGCGCCTCTCGCGCGTTCTCGGGTACCGGGGACGGCACCACGAGTCGGCCGTCGAGCAGTTCGAGGCCGACCACCGTCGTCACCAGGCGCAGGTCCGGTCGATCCACGAGAAGTTGTTCTTCGGACCGCTCCTCGACACGCTCGCGGGCCGGCCCGGGCCCCTCAACCTCGATGCAGCAGAGGAGCGGCTGCGGGCGTTCGGCTTCCTCGACCTCGCCGCGACCCGGGCCGCGTTCGCGGAACTGACCCACGGGTTGACCCGCACGTCGCGCCTGATGGGCCAGTTGCTCCCGGTGCTGCTCGAGTGGTGCTCGGAATCGCCCGACCCCGACCTCGCGCTGCTCCAGCTCCGCCGCCTCGCCGAGGGCCCGACCCGCGCCGGGAACCTGGCGCGGGTGTTCCGCGAGGGACCCGGCGCCGCGGAGCGGACGTGTCGACTCCTCGGATCGAGCCGGCTCCTCGGCGACGCGCTCCGCCACCAGCCGGAGTTCGTCGCGACCTTGAGCGATGACGACGTGCTCGGCAAGGAGAAGACGCGCGAGCGCCTCGTCGAGGAAGCGATCGCGACCGTGCAGTGGCGCGTCGGCGACACGTCGGCGCGGCGGAGCGGCCTCCGTCGGTTCAAGCGGCGCGAGTTGCTCCGCATCGCAGCGCGCGACCTGTTGTCGTTCGCAGACCTCACCACCACCGGTCGCGAGCTCTCCCACCTCGCCGAAGCGTGTCTCGAAGCCGCCATCGTCGCGTTGCGGCCCGCGGTGCCGTTCGCGGTGATCGGCATGGGGCGCTTCGGCGGCCTCGACCTGAGCTACGCATCCGACCTCGACGTGGTGTTCGTCTACGAGGGCGACGGTGCGGTCGCGTTCAACGAGGCCGAGCGGATCGCCGCGGAGCTGATCGCCGAGATCGGCGCGACCACCACCGAGGGTCAGATCTGGACCGTCGACGCGACACTCCGCCCGGAAGGCAAGGACGGTCAGCTCGCCCGGTCGCTCGACGGGTACCGCGACTACTGGCAGCACTGGGCGCTCACGTGGGAGATGCAGGCTCTGACCAAGGCCCGCTTCACCGCCGGCGACGCCGACCTCGGCGCGCGCTTCCTCGCCGCGGCGGAGCCCTTCGTGTACCGGACCGACTTCTCCGAGGAGCAGGTGCGCGAGGTGCGGCGCATGAAGGCCCGCATCGAGCGAGAACGCATCCCGCCCGGCGACGACCCGCAGCTCCACCTCAAGCTCGGGCGCGGTTCGTTGTCCGACGTCGAGTTCACGGTCCAGCTCGAACAGCTGCGCCACGGCGGCGCGCTCCCCGACCTGCGCACCCCCGAGACGTCGGAGGCACTCGACGCGCTCGTCCGCCACGACCTGCTCGACCCGGCCGACGCCGACGCACTGCGCGAGAGCCTCGGCTTCTGCCTGGTTGCGCGCAGCTACCGGTACCTGCTCACCGGCGGCGCCCACGACTCACTGCCGAATGCGCCCGACGAAGCCGAGAAGCTCGGCCGCATGCTCGGCTACGTCCACCGCCCCAACGCGACCCTGCGTGACGACTACCGGCGGGTGACGCGCCGCGCCCGCGCCGTGGTCGAGCGGGTTTTCTACGAACGCACCGCGTAGGCGCGGACGGTCCGGGTCAGGCCGAACGGATCAGCGGGACGTGCTACCGACGTGCGACGAGACGTGGCTCACGACGTTCGACGACGCGCCGGTGCCCTGATCGGGGCCGGTCGTGACGACCTCGTTGGTGGTCGTCTTGTTGACCTCGACGCTCACCGACGTGGAGTTGTTGCCCGACGTCGTGCTCGACGAGTAGTGCTCGCTCGTCGACTCGCTGCTGCTCGTGGTGGCGGTGCCGCCGTTGGTCTGGACCGACGACTGCTCCACCGAGGCGACCGCGCCCACATCGTCGGGTGGTGCGCTCGCCGACGAATCGGTGACGACGTCGAGCGACTGCGAGCCCTCGCCGCTCGCTTCGGAGACAGACACCACCGTGTTCGTGGTCGTGTCGGTGGCCGGCGCGGGTTCGGGGTCACCGCCCGTGGTCTCGGCCTGCAGGATGGGAGCCACCGGGACGCGGTGCTCCGCACTGCCCGCCGTGAGCATCCAAGCACCGAGCGAGAGCGCAATCAGTGCGATCCCCACCACTGCCGCCCGAACCGAATCCGGCATTCCCTGCATCCGTGCCATCGCGTGCTGCATGCCCGTCCCCTTGGTCGTCTTCCTGATCTTCACGCAGCGCGCGACGACAGCGCAACTGCCCAGACCGAATTTCTCGGGACGAACCTCCATATGACCACCACCCGAGAACTAGTCACCACACACCGCGCGCAAACCCCCTCGTTCTGGTCATGTGCCGTCGGCCTCGGGCTGGAGATGACCGGAACGACACAGAGGTCGTGACCGCGAGACGGTCGCTCGACGCGCCTCACCAGCTCGCCGTCCACGCGTACCAACCGCCGCCGAGCGAGGTGAACTCCGGAGACTCGAGCCCGCCGTTGCCTCGCAACGATTCGGGACCGTCCGGGAGGTAGGCGAAGCCTGCGTCGTCGAGGAACGCGCCGTTGGCCTCCCAGAAGAGCACGCCGTTCCCTGCGCGCACTGCGCTGGTCACCTCGTAGGAGCCGAGATGGCGGTCAACGGTGAACGGAGCCCACTGATCGATCCCGCCGCGCGTCGGCGCATCTTCGACAGCGCGTGCGAAGTCACTGTGGCTTCCGGCCCAGCGCAGCCGCAAGGGGGCGTCGGTCACGAGAAGGAGGAGGACGACACAGCCGGCGACCGGCGCGACGAAGCACCAGATCGCCGAGCCTCCGGCGCGACCCCGGACGCGTGCCGACGCGTACAGCACGACGCGCACGAGCCAGAGCAGCGCGCCGATCGCGAGCACCCAGAGCGCGAGGATGCTCAGGAAGAACATCGTGCCCGGAACACTCGCGGCGATGAGCAACACCACCGTCGGCACGATCAAGATGATGTGGAAGACCCACCGCGGTGGCCGCTGGAACCAGCGCGCCGCACGAACCGCGGATGCGTTGCCCGTTCGCTCGTCCATCTCGAGACCCATAGGTCGTTCCCCGTCAGGATCTGCCGCGTAGCCTGACCATCCGACCGACCACCGTACTGGTCAGCGGGGTGGCCTACTTCGGGAAGCGAGCCAGGCAGCGGTCATCGTGGGGAAGTGGACTCGAAGCTGTTCGGCCATCTCCTCGGGCAACACGGGTCGGCGGCGACGCTTTGCGACCAGAGCGTCGACCACCTCGCGCACGTCGGCGGGTGACGCCTCCCATAGGCGCATCGCGAAGGTGTCCGCATCGAGCGGCTCGAGACCGAGGCCCGACGCGGCGATCTCAGATCGGAGCGCGTTGTCGTTGGTGACGACGACCGTGGCCTCAGCGGCAAGCGCGGCGGCTATGACGTGACGGTCCTTCGTGTTGATCGTGTCGGGTACGCCGTCGAGCACCCCCGTCTCGATGGTCTGGTCGGCGAGCGAGGCCCGCAGGTGCGCGACGCGCCGCACCAGTCCGGCGGGATCCAGATGCGGGAAGTCTTCGATCAGGTTCCGCTCGACCTCGTCGAGCACTGTCGACGAGATGATCGGCTCGAAGAGCTGCAGATCGAAGGTGGTGAGCAGGAAGTCGCAGGCAACGATCGGGACGAGCACGTTGGCGTCGAGGACGACAACGGCGATCGGCATCAGTCGTAGAGGCCGAACTCCTCGGCCTCACGAGCCATCTCGTCGAGAGCCGCACTGCGCCGCTTCGCCGATGCCTCGCGATGCGCGAGCACGTCGCTGAGGGAGAGACGGCGGTGGGTCCCGACCATGCGAGCACGGAGCTTGCCCGATTCAACCAGCCGGACCACGGTCGGCCGTGACACACCGAGGACGGCGGCCGCCTGCTCGGTCGTGAGGTCCTCGGGTGACCGGAGCACGAGGGCCCGTTCGCCGTCGGCAACAGCTTCGAGGATCTCGGCGAGGGCCTCGGCCACCGGACCCGGAAGGTCGAGCACGGTCCCGTCCTCGGTCGTGATCCTCGGGTGAGCGCCCAGCGCGCGCAGCATCTCGCGAGCGCGATCCCGGTCCTTCGCAGT
>JBBRHS010000007.1:0-20258 GCA_038222385.1 Acidimicrobiia bacterium | reverse complement strand
TGGGTCTCGCTCTTGATGTCGACCCGCCAGCCGGTGAGGCGCGCCGCGAGGCGCGCGTTCTGGCCTTCCTTGCCGATCGCGAGCGACAGCTGGAAGTCGGGGACGATCACCTCGGCGGTGCCGGTGTCGGGATGGATGCGGACCTCACGGACGCGGGCAGGCGCGAGCGCCTTCATCACGAACTCCGACGGCTCGTCGCTGTACGGGACGATGTCGACCTTCTCGCCACGTACCTCGTTCACGACCATGCGGACGCGCGACCCCCGAGCGCCGACGCATGCGCCGACGGGGTCGACGTTGTTGTCGTTCGACGAGACCGCGATCTTCGTGCGGTGCCCGGGCTCGCGGGCGATGGCCTTGAGCTCCACGACCCCGTCGACGATCTCGGGGACCTCGAGCTCGAACAGCCGCTTGACCAGGCCGGGGTGGGTGCGCGACACGACGATCTGCGGACCCTTGGCCGTCTTGCGGACCTCGACGATGTAGGCCTTCAACCGGCTGCCGTGCTCGTAGCGCTCGTTCTGCACCTGCTCGGCCTGCGGCAGCAACGCCTCGACCCGACCGAGGTCGAGCAGGGTGTAGCGCTGGTCGGTCTGTTGGATGATGCCGGTGACGATGTCGCCCTCGCGACCCGCGTACTCCTCGTACTTCATCTCGCGCTCGAACTCACGGATGCGCTGCAGGATCACCTGCTTCGCGGTCTGCGCGGCGATGCGACCGAAGTCGTTCGGGGTGTCGTCCCACTCGCGCACGACGTTGCCGTCTTCGTCGAGCTCCTGGGCGATGACCCGGATGTCGCCGGTCTCGACGTCGACCTCGACCTCCGCCTCCTCGGCGGCTTCGGGCATGCGCTTGTAGGCCGTGACCAGCGCATCGGCAAGTGCCTGCAGCATGATCTCGACCGAGATGCCCTTGTCCCGCTCGATCGTCTCGAGCGCCTCCATCATGTCCCTATTCACGTCGCTACCTTCTTCTTCGCGCGCTTCTTCTGGCGCCCGCCGGAGCCGGGCTTCGGTGCCGGACCCCACTCGAAGACCGTGCGGGCGGCCACGATGGAGTCGTAGGTGATCCTGACGGGTGTGCCGTCGACGTCGATCGTGCACCCGTCGTCGTCGGCGTCGGTGAGGACACCCCGGTGTCGGGTTGCCTCGCCGTCGGGCTCGCCGGCGACCGTCTCGCTCGAAACCGTCTCGCTCGAAACCGTCTTGATCGAGACCGTGGCGCCGACGGCCCGCCGGAAGTGGGTCGGGGTCCGCAGGGGCCGCTCGAGGCCGGGGCTGCTGACCTCGAGGCTGTAGGAGCCCGAACCGAGATCGGGCCCGGTCTGGTCGGCGGCGTCGAGCGCGGCCGAGACCGCCTGGGTCGCCGCGGTGAGCGCGTCGAGATCGACGCCGCCCTCGCGATCGACGGTGAGTTGGAGCGTGCGCCCGTCGATAGTCAGGTCGAACACCTCGAGGTCGAGCGACTCGACGATCGGTTCGATGACTGCTCGCACCGCTTCCACTCGCATCACTCCACCTCCTTCGCTTCTCAAGCTTCTCTTCGTGAGGGCGTCTGGCTCCGGGCAAGAAAAAACGTGGGCATTGGGCCCACGCTCGCCTCGCCCCTCCGACCTCGGATGGACCCAACTCGTCGGACAGAACCTGGCGAGTATACCGGAATTCACCTGGAGTTTCCTGCCGCGCTCCGTGGTCATGCTTGCGCCTGCACCACCAGGTTCGTCACGTTCTGGTCGTATTTGGACAGAAACGCAACGAACTCGGAGGGCGCGGGCTGCGAGTGGCGGCGCGCGCGGGGCGCCCGGGTGCTCTGGGGATCTAGGCGCCGAAGACGTCGCGGAGCTCGGCGGGGACGACCGACTCGAGCTGCGCGTACGTGCAGGACGCGGGTTCACGATCGGGCCGCCACCGCTGGAAGCGCGCGGTGTGACGGAAGCGGTCGCCCTGCAGGTGCTCGTAGGCGACCTCGGCGACCAGCTCGATGCGGACCGGTTCCCACGACAGGTCCTTGCCACCGGTCCATCGGCTCTGGCCACCGGGCTTACGCCCTTCGGCGTGCGCAGCGGGGTCGGCCCACTCGCGCCAGGGATGCGCGTCGAGCGCGCCGTCCCGGTAGGGCACGAGCTCGCCGAGCAGCTCGGCCCGACGGGGCGCGGCGAAGCTGCTCGCAACGCCGACGTGGTGGAGCATCGCGTGGTCGTCGTAGAGGCCGAGCAGCAGCGACCCCACGCCGGCGCCGTCTTTGTGCAGGCGGTAGCCGGCGACGACGCAGTCGGCCGTGCGGAGGTGCTTCACCTTGAGCATCGTGCGCTTGCCCTCGCCGTAGGGCGCGTCGAGCGGCTTCGCGACCACGCCGTCGAGGCCGGCGCCTTCGAAGCGCCCGAACCAGTCGCGCGCGACGTCGGGATCCAGTGTCGCCGGCGTGAGATACACCGGCGGCGTCGCGGACCCCAGCATCGACTCGAGTCGCGCCCGCCGCTCGGAGAACGGCTGCTCCCGGAGATCGTCGTCGCCCTCGGCGAGCAGGTCGAACGCGACGAACGCCGCCGGGGTCGCCTCCGCGAGCATCGCGACCCGACTCGCCGCCGGGTGGATGCGGAGCGAGAGGAGATCGAAGTCGAGGCCGGCATCGGTGGCGATCACGATCTCCCCGTCGACCACGGCCCGGTCGCCCAAGGCGGCGCGCAACGGGTCGATCAAGTCGGGGAAGTACCGGGTGAGCGGCTTCTCGTTGCGGCTGCCGAGCTCCACGTCGTTGCCGTCGCGGAACACGATGCCGCGGAAACCGTCCCACTTCGGCTCGTAGAGCAGGCCCGGCGAGGTCGGGAGCTCGCGCGCAAGTTTGGCGAGCATCGGCGCGACCGGCGGGTTGACGGGTAGCGCCATGGGATCAGGCGCGGGCGAGCGCGGGGACGACTGCGTCGAGCGGGAGCTCGTCTCGTTCGCCGGAGGCGCGCATCTTGCGCTCGACGACACCCCGGGCGAGTCCCTTCGTCCCCACGACGAGCTGCACCGGGACCCCGAGGAGGTCGGCGTCGGCGAACTTCACGCCCGGCCGCGCGTCGCGGTCGTCGTACAGGACCGCGTAGCCCGCGGCCTGCAGCTCCGAGTACAGGGAGTCGGCCGCCGGCGCGACATCGCCGAGGGCCAGGAGGTGGACGTCGTACGGGGCCAACGCGGCCGGCCACGTGAGGCCGTTGTCGTCGTGGTGTTCCTCCGCAACCGCCGCGACGATGCGGCTGATCCCGATGCCGTAGCACCCCATCACCATCGGGTGCTGTTCACCGGCATCGTCGGTGTAGTTCGCACCGAGGGCCTCGGTGTACTTGGTGCCGAGCTGGAACACATGACCCACCTCGATGCCCCGGTCGATGCGCAGCTCGGCCCCGCAGCTCGGGCAGGGATCGCCGGGCTCGACGATAACGATCTCGTCCCAGTGGGTGGGAGTGAAGTCGCGTCCGAGCACGGTGTCGGTCGTGTGGTGGTCGGTCTCGTTCGCGCCGGTGACCCAACCGTGGGAGGCGCGGACCGACGAGTCGGCCACGACGACCGCGGCGCCCGCGAAGTCGGGGCCGATGTACCCCTTCGGGAGATCCCGCCGGGCCGCGAAGTCGGCGTCGCCGAAGAGGCGGACCGATCGGCCGGGAAGCGCACGCTGGATCGCGAACTCGTTGACCTCGCGGTCGCCGGGAACGAGCGCCAGTCCGAGCTCGCCGTCGACGTCGAACGCGATGCACTTCAGCAGCAGGTCGGCGGAGGTGCCGAGGTGCTTCGCGACCTCGTCGATGCCGGGGAGGTCGGGCGTGTGCACCTTCGTGCGGGGGCCGACGTCGGGGACCGGACCTTCGGGGGTGGGACGGCGGGTCGCGGCTTCGGTGTTGGCCGCGTAGTCGCAGTTCGCGCACCAGACGAAGGCGTCCTCGCCGACCGCGGCCACGGCCATGAACTCCTGGCTGGTGTCGCCTCCGATCTCACCCGACTGCGCCTTCACGGCCCGGAAGGTGAGGCCGCACCGCGAGAAGACGTGCCCGTAGGCGTCGAACATGGCGGTGTAGGCGACCTGGAGCCCGGCGAGGTCGCGGTCGAACGAATACGCATCCTTCATGAGGAACTCCCGCGCCCGGAGGAGGCCGAAGCGGGGCCGGAGCTCGTCGCGGTACTTCCAGTTGACCTGGTAGAGGTTCACCGGCAGGTCCCGGTAGCTGGTGTACTCCCCCGCCACCGTGGTGGTGATGAGCTCCTCGGCCGTGGGCGAGAGGGCGAAACCGGTGCCCTTGCGGTCCTCGAGCTTGAACATGAGCGGGCCGTACGACGTGTCGCGCCCCGTCCGCTCCCAGAGCTCGAGCGGCTGGGCGATCGGGAGCAGGACCTCCTGGGCCCCGGCCCGGTCCATCTCCTCCCGCACGATCTCCGAGACCCGCTGCAGGACCCGGACCCCCAGCGGAAGCCACGAGTAGAACCCGGACGCGACCTTGCGGATGTAGCCGGCCCTGACCAGGAGTCGGTGGCTGTCGACCTCGGCATCCGACGGATCGTCCCGCAGGGTCCGGAGGAAGAGGCGGGACATGCGCATGCTTCGAACCTAGCTGCCGAAGGGCCCGTTTCCCGTTCAATTCCCGGGGTTTCGGGGCTGCTGCGAGCAGCCCCGCCATCTCGACCACACCGATCGGGATACTAAAACCCGACTTGATTGCTGGCAATTGCCCGGCGAAAGGGTTACGATCCGATCGTGATTCGAACGACCGGCGCTCCGAGCATCTCCATGGGCCGTACCCCCCATGAGCTGCACGACGAGATGTGTATGCCGGCTCGCGCGATGCGCGGCTGAACCAAACAGCCCCCGCGCCCCCGTTCTGTCCCCCGCCCTTTCTCCGACGCGCTCCGCGTCCCGGGAGTTCCTCATGGCAATCAACCTCGTCGAACTGCGTGCCCTTCCCCTCGATCCGGAGGTCGAAGACGAGCTCGTGCGGTTCGAACGGGCCGTCGAGCAGTACCTCGCCGGTGAGATCGACGACGACGTCTTCCGGGTCGTCCGCCTGAACCAGGGCGTCTACGGCCAGCGTCAGGGCGGTCACAACCAGATGCTGCGGGTGAAGATCCCCTACGGCAAGGTCACCCCCGACCAGCTCGACATGCTCGGCTACGTCGCCCAGGAGTTCTCGCGGGGCTGGGGGCACCTCACCACGCGCCAGAACGTGCAGTTCCACTTCGTGCCGCTCGAGCGGACCGTCGAGGCGCTGCGCCTCCTCGCCACCGTCGGGCTGACCTCCAGGGAGGCCTGCGGCGACACCGTCCGCAACGTCGCCGGCTGCCACCTCGCCGGTGCGTGCCCGACCGAGGTCCTCGACATCACGCCGTGGGCCGAGGCCACGGCCCGGCTGTTCCTGCGCAACCCGATCGCGCAGCGCCTGCCCCGCAAGTTCAAGATCAACTTCTCCGGCTGCGCGACCGACTGCGGCCAGGCCATGTTCAACGACGTCGGCGTGATCGCGGTGAACCGCACACTTCCCGATGGTCGCACCGAGCCCGGCTTCAAGGTCTTCCTCGCCGGTGGCCTCGGGGCCAACCCGCACCCCGCGCAGGCCTACGAGGAGTTCACCAGCCGCGAGGACCTCCTCCCCACCATCGAGGCGATCCTGCGCACGTTCGACCACTACGGCAACCGAGACAACAAGCTGCGGGCCCGGATGAAGTGGCTCGTCGACACCATGGGCATCGACGAGGTGCGCGAGCGCATCACCAAGGAGCGCAAGTTCCTGCGGGCGTCGGTCACCTGGCCCGGTGGCCTCCCCGAGACCGTCCTGCGCGACGGCGACCGTCCCGCCGGCACCGGCACCGACGTCTCGGCCGACGCCGCGTCGCCGGTCACGTTCAGCGGCCTCGAGCCCTTCCCCCGCTGGGATCTCGCCAACGTCGTCCGGGGCCGGGCCAACGGATCAGTGAGCGCCTACGCCTGGTGCCGCCTCGGCGACATCACCACCGAGCAGTTCGCCGGCCTCGCCCAGATCCAGCGCGACTTCGACTCCGACATCCGCATCACCAACCGCCAGAACTTCGCCCTCCGCGACCTCGACGACGGTCAGCTCGGCGACCTGTGGAAGCGCCTCAACGAGCTCGACATGGCCGAGACCGGCGCCGAGCTCGCCCGCGACGTCGTGAGCTGCCCCGGCGCCGACACCTGCAACCTCGCGGTCACACAATCCCGTGGCCTCGCCGCCGACATCGGCGAGGCGCTCGAGACGGCCGGGCTCGCCGAGGTCGGCGGCATCAAGATCAACATCTCCGGCTGCACGAACAGCTGCGGTCAGCACCACATCGCCGACATCGGCTTCCTCGGCCTCGAGCGCCGCGCCCACGGACGGGCCGCACCCGGATACCAGATGCTGCTCGGCGGCCGGCTCGGCAACATGGAGATCGGCTTCGGCGAGAAGGCCACCAAGCTCCCGGCCAAGGTCGCGTCGCAGGCGGTCGTGCGGGTGGTCGGTCGCTTCGCCGACGAACGCTCGGCCGGCGAGACGTTCTCCCAATGGCTCGACCGCTCCGGAGGCGCCGCGGCGGTGGGGACCACCCTCAAGGAGCTCGACAAGTTCCCGACTCCCGAGGAAGCCCCCGACTACTTCGTCGACTTCGACGAGACCGGCCCCTATGTGGCCGATGTCGGTGAGAGCGAGTGCGCGACATGACCGCCATCCACGACACCTTCATCGGCACCCCTGAGATCGACCGGGAGCACGTCGGCGTACCTGATCTTGCTGAACTCGCCGAAGCATCACGCCGGCTCGAGCGCGCGCCCGCGTCGGCTGCGGTGCGGTGGGCGCACGAACGGTTCGGGACCGGCGTCGTGGTCGCCGCGTCGTTCCAGGACTGCGTACTCATCGACCTCGCCGTCAACGAGATCCCCGACGTCGAGGTCGCGTTCCTCGACACGCAGTACCACTTTGCCGAGACGCTCTGGTACGTCGAACAGGTCCGCAACCGCTACGACCTCAACCTCAACGTCGTGAAGCCCAAGACCGCGCTCGACGACATGTGGCACAGCGACCCCGACGCCTGCTGCGGGACCCGCAAGGTCGAGCCGCTCAACCGGGCACTCGAGGGCAAGGCGGCGTGGATGAGCGGCGTGCGGCGCGTCGAGACGGCGGCCCGGGCGCAGACGCCGATCGTGAGCTGGGACCTCGGGCGCGGCCTCGTGAAGGTCAACCCGATCGCGACCTGGACCGACGCCGACGTCGCCGGGTACATCCGCGACCGCGGCCTCCCGGTGCACCCGCTCGCCGAGCGCGGCTACCAGTCGATCGGCTGCTGGCCCTGCACCCGCCCCGTCACCGAAGGCGAGAACGCCCGCGACGGCCGCTGGGCCGACTCCGACAAGATCGAGTGCGGCCTGCATCTTTGATGGTCGGCTCCGCCTGCGGCGGCTCGATCGCTCACCCGTAGACGTCCTGATCGGGACTGACCGCCACCCATTGACGTCCTGATCGGGACAGACCGCCGCCTCCGGCTGCGCCTCCTGCCCGATGGTCGGCTCCGCCGCTTCGTGATCAGAGCGCTTCGTGGGGGGCGCGGTGGTCGTCGAGGCGGTCGGCCGGGGCCTGGCCCGAGTCCTCGGCGTCGATTGTCCAGTCGGGCTGCTTGTCGGCCTGGTGCTCGTCGAGACGGGCCCGGCCGTCGACGATGTCGACGATCGCACCGATCGGCACCGGCTCGATCGGGCCGAGTGCGTGCTTCACGTGCCGCTGCACGTCGGTGAAGCGATCGAGGATGCTGCCGACCACGGCCTGCTGCTGCGACGCGAGGTTGCACCGGGCGCCGTCGGCGACGCTCCCCAACCGGTTGCGAAGCCGC
This sequence comes from Acidimicrobiia bacterium, assembly GCA_038222385.1. GTDB lineage: Bacteria > Actinomycetota > Acidimicrobiia > IMCC26256 > JANYLB01 > JANYLB01. The sequence goes on along the minus strand of JBBRHS010000007.1, from coordinate 12,414 downwards.
GTCTCGGCCGCGTCACCCCCATGCTCCCCCGCGACGATCGCGCCGAGCTGATCAGCGAGGGCGCGCCCGTCCTGCTTGCAGGGCGTGCACTGGCCGCACGATTCCACCGCGAGGAAGCGGGCGACACCGGCCGCAACGGCGGCGAGATCGTTCGACCGGTCGTAGACGATGAACCCCGCCGTGCCCAGTCCGCTCCCGATCGCCTCGAACCCCTCGTACGACAGGCGGACGTCGAGGTCGCCCGACCCGAGGAGCGGGCTCGAGACCCCGACCATCACCGCGCGCACGGTCGCGATCTCCGCGCCGCCAATGGTCTCCAGCACCTCGCGCAGCGGCGTGCCCATCGCGAACTCGGCGACGCCGTGCCGCGGCACGCTCCCACTGACCGTGCACACGATCGTGCCCGGCGACGGGTCGGTGCCGACGGAGCGGAACCACGCGGCACCCTCGGCGATGATCGCGGGCACGTTCGCGAGGGTCTCGACGTTGTTGACCAGGGTCGGGGGCGCGACGCTGTCGCCCGTCGGTCCCGCGAGCTGCACGCGCGCGGCCGACGAGCTGGGATCCGCGACGTCGGTGGCGCTGTCGACGACCTCGTCGACTCCGCGCCGGTACGGCGGCGTCACCCGGGGGAACGGCGGACGTCCGTCGAGCGCCTCGAGCAACCCGGTCTCCTCGCCGAAGAGGTACTCCGACGGCCCGCGGAAGACCTCGATGGTGAGTCCCTCGCACCAGCCCGCGACCTCAGCCGCGGCGACCGCTCGCTCCAGGAGCGCCAACTCCCGTTCGAACGTGCGCTTGAGCGCGAACACGACCGTGTCGGCCCCGACCGCCCGGGCCGCGACCAGCGCGCCTTCGAGCACCCGGTAGGGATCGGCGCGCAGGATCGCACGGTCCTTGAACGAACCGGGTTCGCCCTCCGCGCCGTTCACCACCACGGTGGCCGCGACGTCGGGCGTGCAGTTGGCGGCGACGGTGCGCCACTTCCGACCGGTCGGGAACCCGGCCCCGCCCCGTCCCCGGAGGCCGGAGGCGTCGATCTCGTCGATGAGGGTCCCGGGGCCAACCTGGCCCGCGGCCCGGAGCGCCCGGCCTCCGCCGGCCGCCTGGTACTCGGCGAGCGAACGGATCGGATCGGACGCGAGCACGCGCTGATGGATGGTCATGGGAGTGTTGCCCTCCGGTCGATCCCGGGAGTGTGCCCGTTCGATGCCCCGGGTAAGCCAGAATCGGGCCATGCCGGTCCACGACGTCGCTGCATCGGGTTTCGACGCCCAGGCCGACGCCTACGAGCAGGCCCGGCCGTCGTACCCGCCGGATGCGGTCGGCTGGCTCGCCGAGAACCTGCGGATCGTGCCCGGTGCCCGGGTCGTCGACCTCGCCGCGGGAACGGGCAAGTTCACCCGACTGCTCGCACCCTTCGGGGCTGATCTCGCCGCAGTCGAACCGGTCGGAGGGATGGCCCACCACCTGCGGGTGGCCGTGCCCGACGTACCGCTCGCGTCGGCATCGGCCGAGGCGCTCCCCTTCGCCGCGCACTCGCTCGATGCGGTCACCGTCGCGCAGGCGTTCCACTGGTTCGAGGCCGAGGCTGCGTTCATCGAACTGCACCGGGTGCTCCGGCCCGGAGGTCGCGTCGGCCTGGTGTGGAACGCGCGCGACCGCAGCGTCGACTGGGTCGACCAGGTGTGGGGGATCATGGACCGGGTCGAGAAGCGGGCACCGTGGCGCGAGCACGAGCAGTGGAGCGAGTCCGCGCTCGGTGAACGTCTCGGATTCGGACCGCTGCACGAGGCGACCTTCTTCCACGAACACCGCTTGAGCATCGACGACGTCGTCATCCGGGTGCAGTCGGTGAGCCACGTCGCGGTGCTCACACCCGAGGACCGCGAACGCGTCCTCGACGAGGTCCGGACCCTGCTCGCGACCCATCCGGACACGAAGGGCCGCGACATCGTCGCGATGCCGTACCGGGTCGACGCCTACTGGTGCGAAGCCGAGTCTTGACCCGCCGCGACCGAATCGCCGTCGCCGCCGGCCGCGCCGCCGGGTGGATGTCACGCGTGACCGGTCGCGGCGCCGGTGCGCACGTCAGCGGCCGGATCATGCTGAAGGTCCAGCCCGACTTGCTCCACGACCTCGCCGTCGGCGATCGGGTGACGCTGATCTCGGCCACCAACGGCAAGACGACGACGACCGCCCTCCTCGCGGCGGCGCTCGAAGCCGCCGGCCGGCCGGTCGTCACGAACCACACCGGGGCCAACCTCGTCGCGGGCGTGGTCGCGGCCCTCGCCGCACCGCATCCACCGTCGGACGCGGTGCTCGAAGTCGACGAGCGTGTGCTGCCCCTCGTGGTCGACCCGCTCGACGCGCAGCTCCTCGTCCTCGGGAACCTCAGCCGCGACCAGCTCGACCGGTACGGGGAAGTACGCAGCCTCGCCGACCGGTGGCGCGCCGTCGTCGCCGCGCATCCCGACATCCCCATCGTCGCCAACGCATCCGATCCGCACGTCGCGTTCGCGGCGGGGTCGGACCGCACGATCTGGATCGATCTCGGTGGTGGCTGGCGAGGCGACGCCGCGACCTGCCCGGTCTGCGGCCGCCTCCTCGGCTGGACCGACGACCCCGCGACCGGCCACGACACCTACTCGTGCCCGTGCGGGTTCGCCGAACCCGCCGCCGACGTCCGCCTCGTCGGTGACGTCCTGCACCTCGGTGACCGTGCGGTCACGATCGGCCTCGGGCTGCCCGGCCGTTGGAACGTGCTCAACGCGGCACTCGCGATCACCGCCGCCGCCGAGCTCGGGGTCGATCCCGAGGTGGCCGCGACCGCGGCGTCGGCGGTCACCACGGTGTCCGGCCGGTACGCAACGTACCGGCTCGCCGACGGGCGCCCCGCCCGCGTGCTCCTCGCCAAGAACCCCGCGGGGTGGAGCGAGGTACTGGCCTGGCTCAACGAGCGCGACAACGGCGTGGTCCTCGCGGTGAACGCACACGTGGCCGACGGCCGCGACACGTCGTGGCTCTGGGACGCACCCTTCGAACGGTTGCGGGGCCGGACCGTCGCCGCGTCGGGTGAGCGGTCGCTCGACGTCGCGGTCCGGCTCGACTACGACGGCGTCACGTGCGTCGTCGAACCTGATCCGATCGCGGCGGCTGCGCTCGTCGGCGGGTCCGAAGTCGACATCGTGGCGTCGTACACGCAGTTCACCGCGCTGACGCGACGGTTGCGATGAGGCGGCACCCATGACGGAATCCACCGTCCGCATCGGTCTCGTCTATCCGGAGCTCCTCGGAACCTACGGTGATCGCGGGAACGCGGTCGTGCTCGTCGATCGCTGCCGCCGCCGCGGGATCGCCGCCGAACTGGTCGAGGTGGCCGCCGACGAACCCCTCCCCGATTCCCTCGACCTGTACCTGTTCGGCGGCGGCGAAGACGACCCGCAGTCGCTCGCCTCGGAACGGATGCGGGCGTCGGCCGCGTCGCTCACGCGGGCACAGGCCTCAGGGGCCGTCGTGTTCGCGGTGTGCGCCGGATTCCAGCTCATCGGTGTGAGCTACGAGACGGGCGACGGCGAGATGCTCGACGGCCTCGGCCTCGTCGACATGCGCACCGTCGGCGCGGCTCCCCGTCTGATCGGTGAAGTGGTGGTCGATCCCGAGCCGACGACTCACCTGCCGCCCGTCACCGGGTTCGAGAACCACTCGGGCCGCACGACCCTCGGGGCTGGGGTGCGACCGCTCGGTCCGGTCAGCGTCGGTGGCGGCAACGGGGTCGGGGGCGTCGACGGCGTGCTCGACGACCGGCTCGTCGGCACCTACCTGCACGGCCCGGTACTCCCCCGCAACCCTGCGCTCGCCGACTTCCTCCTCCGCTGGATCGTCGGCGCCGAGGCACTCACTCCGATCGACGACCACCTCACCGACGCGCTCCACCGCGAACGCCTCGCCGCCGCGACCGCCACCGGCTGGCGCGCCCGCCTCCGGGACCTGCGAACCAACCGCGGCTGACCCCTCAGTCGGTGAGGTCGCGGATCTTGCTGATCTTGACCGCGGTCTCGTTGACGTCGGTGCCCTGGTCCCGGAGGAGCTCGGCGCGGGTCGCGGCGGCTTCGGCCTCGGCGCCCTCGTCGGCGTCGGCGAGGACGGCGTCGAAGCCCTCCTCGACGATCCGCTCGGCCTCGGCCACCAGCGCCGCGACCATCTCCGACTCGGGCACCACCCGAACGACCTTGCCCTTCACGAACAGGTGGCCCTTGCCCTTGCCCGCCGCGATGCCGAGATCGGCCTCCCGGGCCTCGCCGGGTCCGTTCACGACGCAGCCCATCACCGCGACCTGCAGCGGGATGTTGCGGTCGGTGAGCGCGTCCTGGGCTTCCTTCGCGACGCGGATCACGTCGACCTCGGCCCGGCCGCAGCTCGGGCAGGCGATGAGGTCGAGGCCCTTGCGCTCCCGCAGCCCCAGCGACTCGAGCAGCGTGCGACCGGCGCGCGCCTCCTCGACGGGATCCGCAGTGAGCGAGTACCGGATCGTGTCGCCGATCCCCTCGGCGAGCAACGTGGTGATCCCGGCGGTCGACTTCACCAGACCGTTCGGCGGCGGCCCCGCCTCGGTGACGCCGAGGTGCAGCGGGTGGTCGGTGGTCTCGCTGAGCAGACGGTAGGCGTCGATCATCAGCACGACGTTCGACGCCTTCACCGAGATCTTCACGTCGTCGAACCCGACCTCTTCAAAGTAGGCGAGCTCGCGCATCGCCGACTCGACGAGTGCTTCGGGCGTGGCGCCACCGTGGCGCGCCGCGATCTCGGGGTCGAGGCTTCCCGCGTTCACGCCAATGCGGATCGGCAGGCCGCGGTCCTTGGCCTCAAGGGCAACGAGCTTGATGTGCTCGGGCTTGCGGATGTTGCCCGGGTTGAGCCGGAGCGCGTGGACGCCGGCTTCCATCGCCGCGAGGGCGAGCTGGTGCTGAAAGTGGATGTCGGCCACGATCGGCACCGGCGAGCGCGGCACGATCTGGGCGAGGCCTTCCGCGGCCTCCTCCTCGTTGCAGGTGCAACGCACGATGTCGCAGCCGGCTCCGGCGAGGGCGTAGATCTGCGCGAGGGTGCCGTCGACGTCGGCCGTCTTGGTGGTCGTCATCGACTGCACCGACACCGGCGCATCGCCCCCGACCGCGACGCTGGGCCCCGGCGCGTGCCCGAGCACCACTTGCCGCGTCTTGCGTCGCTCGAAGGTCATGATCCGGTGATGATCTCACGGATGTCGAGGAACATCGTCGACACGCCGACCGCCAAGAGGACGGCGAGGACCATCGCGGTGACGGGGACCAGGCGCCGGTAGTCGACCTGGACCCGACGACCCTTCACCTTCGACGCGATCCCCTCGTAGATGGCGATCACCGCGTGCCCACCGTCGAACGGCAGCAGAGGGATCAGGTTGAAGAGCGCGAGGAACAGGTTGATCGTGGCCACCAGGAACAACAGGGTCCAGATGTCGCCTTGGACGATCTGGTCGCCGATGCTCACGATCCCGATCACCGATCGTGGCCGTTCCACGTCGACGCCTGCAGGCGCCTGCGGCTGCGGGCCGGCCCGGGTGACGTTCGAGACCTGCTGCTCGACACCCGACGGCGAGAAGATCCGGGCGATTCCCTGCACCGTGGCCACGGTGCCGTCGCGCATCATCACCACCGACTCCCGCACCGCGCCGAAGAGACCGAGCGAGGCCCGCGACTCGCCGGGGGCGATACCCACGAACCCGGTCGGGTCGCTCTCGCTGCGCGGTTCGGGAGTGGCCGCGAGCGCGACCTGCCGGCCATCGCGATCGACGACGAACCGGGTCTCCTCGCCGGCACGGGGTTGGATGAGGCGGGGAACGTCGTCCCACTCGTCGACCCGGACGCCGTCGATCGAGAGGATGCGGTCGCCTTCCTGGAAGCCGGCGATCGCCGCGGGAGCATCGCCGGTGACGGAACTCACCGTGGTGTTCGGGCCCTGCGCCTCACCGACCCTCAGCAGCACGAAGAAGATCAACACGAACGCGATCAGGAGGTTCACGCCGATCCCGGCGAGGATCGTGGCGAGACGCTTCGGGAACGAAGCCGCCCGGTAGGTGCGGCCTTCGTCTTCGGGATCGACCTCTTCGATGCTGTTCATCCCGATGATGCGCACGTAGCCGCCGGCCGGGATCGCCTTGATGCCGTACTCGGTCTCACCACGCCGGAACGACCAGATCCGGGGGCCGAACCCGAGGAAGAACTCGGTGACCTTCATCCCCGACTTCTTGGCCACGATCATGTGACCGGCCTCGTGGAGCATCACGGTGAAGATGAGGCCCACGATGAGCGCGACGGTCACGGCCAACGAGGGCCGGGCCAGCACGAGCAGGACGAGACTGGCCGCGATCAGCGCGCCTACCCAGATCGCCGAGCGCGTCTCGACGCGCTCTTCGGTTTCCAGGGGATCCTTCAACCCACAGCCTCCGTGCGCTTCACGCCACCCGGGCGATTGGCAATCGTCTTCTCGGCCCGTTCGCGGGCCATCCGGTCTGCTTCCAGAACGCCTGCGACGTCATCGACGTTCCCGACACCTTCCTGGAGGGCCGCGTCGACGATCTCGGGGATCGCGGTCCAGGGGATCATGCCGTCGAGGAAGGCAGCAACGGCGACCTCGTTGGCGCCGTTCAGCACCGCGGGCGCCGCCCCGCCGGCCCGGCCTGCCGCGTAGGCGAGGCCCAGACACGGGAACGCGTCGAGGTCGGGTGGTTCGAAGGTGAACTGGCCGATCCCGGTCCAGTCGATCGCGCCGAACGGCTCGTCGAGACGATCGGGAGCCCCGAGCGCGAGCCCGATGGGGAGTCGCATGTCGGGCATCGAGAGCTGGGCGATGGTGGCCCCGTCGGTGAACTCGACCATCCCGTGGATGATCGACTGCGGGTGGACCACCACGTCGACCCGGTCGTAGCCGACCCCGAAGAGCTCCTGGGCCTCGATCACCTCGAGTCCCTTGTTCATCAGCGTCGAGGAGTCCACTGTGATCTTCGGTCCCATGCTCCACGTCGGATGGTTCAGCGCGTCGGCGATGGTCACCTCGGCCAGTTCGGCGCGGCTCCGACCCCGGAACGGTCCCCCGCTCGCAGTGAGGATCAACCGGGACACCTCGCGGGGCGCACCCGAGCGGAGGGCCTGGTAGAGCGCAGAGTGCTCCGAGTCGACCGGGACGATCTCGCCGCCACCCGAGGCCCGGGCCGCGGCGACGACGGGTCCGCCCGAGATGAGGCTCTCCTTGTTGGCGAGCGCGAGCCGCTTGCCGTGCTCGAGCGCGGCAAGGGTGGCGGGGAGGCCCGCGAACCCGACGACCGCGTTGAGGACGACGTCGGCTTCGGGCAGCGCCGCGAGCTCGGGCAGGACCTCGGGCCGGTCAGCAGCCAGGACGGCACGGTCGGGTGCGACCCCGAACGCCACCCGCTGACGCTCGAGGAGCTCGGCGTTGCGGCCGGCCGCGAGGGCGACGACCTCCCACCGGTCCCGGTGTCGCGAGATCACGTCGAGCGCCTGGGTCCCCACCGAACCCGTGGAACCCAACACGACGACCCGGAGCGCAGCCACGTCCTGATGGTTCGCTCCGCTGCGCCGCCTCGACCGCCCACCCGCACGACTGCTGGCCGGATCGACCGGCGGCTCCGCTGCGTTCACGGCCCCATGCTCCCACGTCGGGGAGGGCGGAGGCGCCGCGAGCGACGCCTCTTCAGCCGATCTTCAGGTACTGGGCGAGGTAGTAGGCCGCGGGGAGGCAGAAGAGGATGGCATCGAAGCGGTCGAGCACCCCGCCGTGGCCGGGCAGGACGGTGCCGAAGTCCTTGATCTTCAGGTCACGCTTGAGGAGCGACTCACAGAGGTCGCCGAGCGGGGCCATGATCGCCACCACCACCCCCAACGACAGCGCGTGACCGAGATCGGTCCAGGGAGAGATGTTGTTCACGATCACCGCCGCGACCACGATCGACGCGGTCATCCCCCCGAGGAGACCCTCGAGCGTCTTGTTCGGCGAGACCTTCTCCATCAACGGCGTCTTGCCCAACCACGAACCGACCAGGTAACCGAACACGTCGTACGCGACGGCACAGAGCACCACCCCGAGGATCAACCCGACGCCGTTCGGGGTGACGAGCAGCAGCCCTGCGAAACCACCGAGCACCCCGATGTAGGCGTAGCCGAAGACCGTCACCGCGACGCTCACGACTGCCCGGGCCTCGACCACGTCGAAGAGGTACCAGAGCAGGCTGAACACCGTGAGGAGTGCGAGCATCAGCGGGAACGCCGACACCCCGACCTTGTAGGCCGCGAGCGGGGTGGTCACGGCCGCGAGGAGCCCCAGGATCGTGGCCGGGTGGAACCCACGTCGACGCAGTGCCTCGTAGAACTCGAACGCGGCGACGCCGACGATCACCGTCGCGAGCACCGCAGTCGAGCCCCGACCGAAGTTCAGACAGATCAGCGCGGCGACGGCCAACACGACACCGACGATCACCCGGGTGAGCAGGTCGCTCCCGGGCGCCGATGCCGGCCCCGATCCACCGGAACCCGGGCCTCCCGGCCCGTCGGACTCGAGGCGAGTGGTCGGCGTGGATCCCGAATCGGTCGAACGCGGTCGCGCCAGCTCGCCGGTGTCGGCACCCACGCGGATCGGTGCCGACGCGCCGGGCGCGCCGACGGCACCCGCGGCACCGAGAGGCGTGACGCCCTCGTCGGCGGTCGTGGTCGGACGGTCGGTGCTGATGCGCAGTCGCCGCCGACGACGTTGGGCGACGCTCTTGTCGAACTCGGCGTCGTCGTCGCCTTTGGGCGCGAGCGCCCCCAGCGCGGGTTCGTCGTCCCTGAGCCCTCCGGGATCCGAGAAGTCGGCGTCGGCCCAGTCGCCGGCACCGGAACGGAACCGGGGAGCGCCGGTGGAGGCGGCCGACCAGGAATCGAGATCCGCTTCGGCGTCGGGGTCGTCGATCGTCTCTGATTCGGGGAGGATGATCGGGACCTCGCCGGTGGGTGGCTCGGTCCAGTGCGGGAGCACCACCGGCCCGCTGGCTTCGTCACTCACGTCGATCACCACCGGTTCGTCGGGAGCGACTCCGTCGGCGCGATCCTTCGCGAGCGGGTCGGTGGTACCGCGGTCGCTTGCATCGGTCTCGGCCACGATGGCGGAGATCTCCCCTCGGAAGGTGATGTCGTCTTCGTCGTCTTCCACCACGGTGAGCGCGGCCTCGAGATCGTCGAAATCAGGCGCGCCGTCGTCACTCACGGGACGTGGGAACCGGGCTGCGGGCCGCACCGAAGGGTCGGGTCGCGGCGGAACGTCGCCGAATCGCGGCGTGTCGCCGCCGAGGCGACGGGCCACCTGGCCACCGTCGAGGGCCGCCTGCGCCTCCTTGGCGCCGAGGATCCGGACGCCCTCGCTCGCGGTCGGACCGGGTCTCGCCGGCCTCGGACCCGCTTCGTCGTCGCCGACCTGATCGTCGCCGACCTGATCACCCCGAACCTGATCTCCCCGAACCTGGTCTTCGTCGCGCCGGTCGGTCACTGTGCCCCCTCGCGTGGCCCGCCAGCTCTCGCGCGGCACTGCCCAGGGTAATCCCGCGGTTGCGGGCGAAGAGGGGAGGCCGGCGGGAAGCCGTGGGATCCGTGCATCAGACTTCGAGGAGCTCCTGCTCCTTGTGTTGGAGCATCGCATCCATCTCACCCACGGTCTCGTGGGTGAGCTTCTCGAGGTCCTTCTCGATTCGGTCGAGCTCGTCACGCGAGAGGTCGCCGTCCTTCTCGAGGTCTTCGAGATCACGGCGGGCCTCGCGTCGGATGTTGCGGACCGCGACGCGTCCGTCTTCCGCGCGGCTCTTGACGACCTTCACCATCTCCTTGCGTCGCTCCTCCGTGAGCGGCGGGAACGACAGCCGGATGATCACGCCGTCGTTCGACGGGTTGATCCCGAGGTCGCTCTGCTGGATGGCCTTCTCGATCGCCTTGATCGCACTCTTGTCGTACGGAGACACGACCAGCACGCGCGGTTCGGGCACGCTCACGCTGGCGAGCTGTTGCAGCGTCGCCTCCGAGCCGTAGTAGTCGACCTTCAGCTTCTCGATCAGGCTCGGCGCCGCGCGACCGGTGCGCACCCCCGAGAACTCGTCTTGGAGGTGGGTGACGGCACGGCGCATCTTGTCGCGACAGTCGGAGACGACCAGGTCACTCATCTCACTCATGGTCTCCGCTCCTGTCGCCTGCGGCGACGGGCCGCTCGGGCCACGCCGCTGACACCCGGCGCGCACAGCGTCTCGAGTGCGGTCGTCGGCTCATGGGTCACCGATCCCGGTCGTGACGAGCGTGCCGATCGGATCGCCGACGAGGGCCCTTCGGATGTTGCCCGGTTCGGTGACGTCGAAGACGATGATCGGCAGGTGATTGTCGAGGCAGAAGGTGATCGCAGTCGAGTCCATCACGTCGAGACGCCGGTTCAGGACCTCGAAGTGGCTGATCTCGGTGAACTTCTCCGCAGTGGGATCGAGGCGCGGATCGGCGCTGTAGACGCCGTCGACTCCCGAGTGGGTCCCCTTCAGGATCGCTCCCGCACCGATCTCTGCCGCCCGCAGTGCCGCGGTGGTGTCGGTGGTGAAGTAGGGGTTGCCCGTCCCCGCTGCAAACACGACGACGCGGCCCTTCTCGAGGTGTCGGAGCGCTCGGAGTGGGATGTAGGGCTCGGCAACCTGCGCCATCGTGATGGCAGTCTGAACCCGGGTCGGCTGGCCGACCGCCTCGAGCGCGTCCTGCAACGCGAGTGCGTTGATGACCGTCGCGAGCATGCCCATGTAGTCGGCGCGGGCGCGGTCCATCCCTCGTGTCGCTCCGCTCATGCCCCGGAAGATGTTCCCACCTCCGACCACGATCGCGATCTCGACGCCGAGGTCGCGTCGGGCATCGGCGACCTCTTGCGCGATCCGCGCCACGACCACGGCGTCGATCCCGAAGTGGATCGACTCGTCGGCGAACGCTTCACCGGAGAGCTTGAGCACGACCCGCCGGTACCGGCTGGTGGTCATCGCGGTTCCCTCTCGCTGGCTTTCGTCTTACTCCTCGCCGATCTTCACCCGGGCGAAGCGCCGAACGGTGGCATCGGGCCCGAGATCGGCGAGCAGCTGCTTGACGGTGGTCTTCGGCTCCCGCACGAACCCCTGCTCCACGAGCGCGACGTCCTTGAAGAACCCGTTGAGGCGGCCCTCGATGATCTTGGGCAACGCCTGCTCGGGCTTGCCTTCGTTGCGGCTGAGCGCCTCGAGCACTTCGCGCTCCTTCGCCACCACGTCGGCCGGAACGTCGTCGCGGGTCACGTAGCGGGGCGCCGCGCTGGCGATGTGCAGGGCGATGTCGTGCGCGACGGCCTTGGCCTTCTCGTCGGCGGCATCGACGCCACCCAGTTCGACGATCACACCGATGGTGCCGCGATCGTTCTGGATGTGCTTGTAGCCGTCGAGGAGTCCGTCGGGCGTCTCGTAGCGCACGACCCGACCGAGCTCGAGCTTCTCGCCGAGCTTCGCCGAGAGCAGCACGAGGAACTCCGACACCGTGGAACCCTCGTAGGCCTGGTCGGCGAGGTTCTCGTCGCCCTCGGCGACGACGTGCTGCGCGAGCGCGGTGACCGCAGCCTTGAAGTCGGCGCCCTTCGCGACGAAGTCGGTCTCACAGTTGAGCTCGACGAGGGCACCCGTCGTGCCCACCACGACCACGTCGATCGCGCCCTGGTCGGCAGCCCGGCCGGCGCGCTTTCCCGCACCGGCGAGGCCCTTCTCGCGGAGCCAGTCCTTCGCCTTGTCGGCGTCGCCGTCGCTCGCCTCGAGCGCCTTCTTGGCGTCCATCATCCCCGCGCCGGTCGCCTTGCGCAGCGCGGCAACGTCTTTCGCGCCGAACTCAGGCACCTTCACCCTCCTGTACCTCGGCCTCTGCGGCGGCACTGTCCGAGGTCACGTCTTCGGCCGGAGGGGTCGACGTGTCCTTCTTCGACTCCTCGGTCACGGCCAACAGTCGCTTCTCGCGCTCCGCCTGCGCCGCGGCGGCTTCGGAGCGGGCCCGGGCCTGCTGCTCGGCACGCGCCTTCTCCTCTTCCGCGCTGAGGGGCTTCGGCTTCGGCGGTGCGGCCACGTCGGCCGCCTTGGTGCCGGACCGAGCACCCTTCTTCTGCGCGAGGAAGCGACCCTCCTGGCACGCGTCGGCGAGGACGCGGCACATGAGGTTCGCGGAGCGGATCGCGTCGTCGTTGCCCGGGATCACGAAGTCGATCACATCGGGGTTGCAGTTCGTGTCGACGACGGCGACGACCGGGATGCCGAGACGGTTCGCCTCGGTCACCGCGATGTGCTCCTTCTTCGTGTCGATCACG